>CAZFJD010000112.1:0-9924 GCA_964518775.1 uncultured Syntrophaceae bacterium | reverse complement strand
CTCCCTTCCCCTCCCCATCAATCGGGGAGGGAGAGGGTGGGGGTGCGATAAGGGCTTGTCTCGGACATGGGAATTCCGAAACAAGCCCGTTTTTTTTCATAATCCCCTTATTTCAGCCTTTACAAAACGGCTGAAATTACTTTTCACCTCCCTTTAGAAAAGGGAGGTGGGGAGGGATTTAATTTGGAAAAACTAAAAAAAAGAATTCGGCAGATCAAAAGGAAGCGGGCAGGCTATGGAGAGATTCTCGACTTTTATCAGAAAGTCAAAGAAGAACAAGAAAAGATAAAGGCCTCCTTAAAGCTTGAGCCCATCCATCTCAAAAAGGAATGGAAGGAACTACTCATCAAGGAAGGTTTTCCGATGCTTGAAAAGAAGGATTTTCGAGTAGATATTGAGGCGTCCAACGCTCTATTTCGGTCCCTTTGTAAGGTCGGAAGAGATGCCAATCCTTATATGACCGAGCAGATAAGAAAGATCGAAGAGACCTTCGACAAAAGAGGAAAGGATTTAAAGGAAATATTAGTTGAAGGATTTAGGCAACAGAAGATAGAGGAAATTGCCGATGAATTCCAATTTGATAAGAAGGTTTTCCTATTTCTAATCTACCATAGTATAAGGCCTTCCATTGAAGCAGGAATAGAGCAGTTGGGCAATGAAATCGATACTAAAACCTGGCTCAAAGGTTTTTGTCCAATCTGTGGCTCCCTCCCTCAGCTGAGCCTCCTGAAAGAGGAGGTAGGAGAGAGATTCCTTCTCTGTTCCTATTGCGGATTTGAGTGGCGCGTGGACCGGCTCTTTTGTCCTTTTTGCACCCATAAGGAGCAGGAGTCACTCCACTATTTTTATGCCGAGGGAGAGGAAAGCCATCGGATCGACCTCTGCGAAAAATGCCATCAGTATATTAAAACGATCGATCTGAGAAGGATCGAAGAAGTTGATCCGATTTTAGAAGACCTTGCCACCCTTCACCTCGATCTTTTAGCTTCTCAAAAGGGTTATAAAAGACCGGTCCCTCATCTCTGGACGACCTAAGGAATCGCAGAACCCACAGGGCATAGGCCAAAGCGTCTTTTTGGAACCCCTTGTTTTGAGAGGTTGAATGGGGTATAAATACTGAAGAAGTGATAGTGGAAACTGCTGATGAAGGGAAGAATAAGATGAAAGGGAGATGGTTCTTGGTAATATTTTTAATTCTTGGGTTTCTTTGGGTGATCAATAGCATCCCCTGCTATGCCCAAGGCCCAATTAAAAATCTTACGATTCTTTACAGCAACAATATTAATGGTGAAATCCAACCCTGTCCGACCTGAGACCAGAAGAATCGTTTTGGCGGTCTCGCCAGAAGGGGAGCTTGGGTAAAAGAGGTTCAAAAAAGCGGAAAAGCCGTACTGGTTCTGGATGCGGGTGATCTTCTGTTTAAGAAATTTTCTAACCCCATTCAAGATAGTGAACTGAAGAAAGTGGCCGAAAAAGCTCATCTGATCATCGAGAGTTGTAATCTCATGGGCTATGATGCTTTGGGTATTGGGGATGACGATTTGAGTCTGGGAAAGGAGTTCCTATTGGAGATCTCGAAGAAAGCAAATTTCCCTTTCCTCTCCTCCAACCTCTTCGACGAGGAATCAGGGAAACTTCTTTTTTCGCCTTATATCATAAGGGAGAGCGATGGTCTGAGGATCGGGATCTTTAGCCTCCTCTCTCCAGATTCCTTCTTGGGGCAGGGAGATCCCAGGAGAAAGGGCTTGATCCTCAAATCCCCTGTTGAAACAGCCCAGAGCATTTTCAAAGAACTCCAGCCCAAGACAGACCTGATCATTCTTTTGAGCCATCTTGGCTATCAAAAGGATGTGGAGTTGACCCAGGCTGTTTCAGGCATTCATTTCATTCTGGGCGCTCATACGGGAATTAATTTCGTGTATCCGCCCATCATGAATCGGACGACCATCATTCAAACTGCTTCAAAAGGAATGTACGCAGGAAGACTGGATATCACTCTTTATAACCGGGAACTGTTCTATTATAATACGCTCACCAGACGTACGATGGAGCACAACCTTAACAGTCTCACCTTGCGGCTGAATGATAAGAACACGTCGGAAACTGAAAAGGCCCAATTGCGAAAGGTCAAGGAGGAGGTTGAACGATCTCTCAAGCAACTTCATGGAAAGAACGAATACACCAATACCATTTTCCCACTCAGCGAACAGATAAAGGACCATGCCGACATTGGAAAGATGGTCGAGGCGTATCTGTCAAGATTTCCGGAAACGGCAAGGCCCAATCCTTAAGATCACAAAAATGGCAAGCCCTGACCTAATCCTTCTCCATCCCCCAACCCTCTATGACTTCAGGAAGCGGCCTGGGATTCATGGCCCGATCAGCGATGTCGTTCCCTCCACTCCTATTTTTGAAATGTACCCGATCGGGTTCGCCAGCCTCTCCGAATATCTGGAGCGCCATGGTTTCAGAGTAAGGATTATCAATGTCGCCCTCAAGATGCTTAAGGACAAGGAATTCGACGTAGAGCGACTCATTCAAGAAAACAAACCGGCGGTCTTCGGGATCGATCTTCATTGGATGGCTCATGTTCAAGGAGCGCTGGCCTTGGCCGAGATGATCAAGCGCTTCCATCCTGAGACTCCAGTCGTTTTGGGTGGCCTCTCTGCCACCTATTATCACCAGGAGATCCTCCATCAGTATCCCTTTATCGATTTTGTCGTGAGGGGAGATTCCACAGAGAAGCCCTTGCTCCAACTTCTTCAAGCAATCAAAGGCAAGGCAGATTTTCAAAATATTCCTAACCTCACCTACCGAGACGGAGGAAACGGAGTTCGGGTCAATCCCCTTTCCTACGTCCCAGAGAACCTCGATGATATTGCGATTGATTACCGTCACATCATGAAGAAGGTGGTGAGGTATGTCGATCCTGTGGGCTACCAGCCCTTTATCGACTGGTATACTTATCCTGTGACCGCGGTCTTTACCTGCCGGGGTTGCAACTACCACTGCAAAACCTGCGGAGGCTCCTCCCAGACCTTTCGCTTCATGGCCAACCGGAGGAGGCCAGCTTATCGGGACCCCAAACTATTGGCCCAGGATATCTTCAATATTGCGGATCACCTGCACGCCCCCGTGATGATCATCGGTGATATCTTTCAACCTGGAGAAGAATACGGGTTCGCGTTCCTCCGGGAGATGAAGAGCAGGCCCGTTCGCAACCATATTGCCTTTGAATTTTTTGTTCCCCCTTCCAGAGATCATCTGAAAAGGATTGCCGAGTCGATTCGCAATTTCGATATCGAAATCTCTCCGGAATCCCACGATGACGAAATCCGAAGGATCTTCGGAAGGCCCTATAACAATGACTCTCTGGAGAGGATGATCGGTGATGCCATCGATCTTGGTTCCAAACGGATCGATCTCTTCTTCATGACCGGTCTTCCAAAGCAGACGTATCAGTCAGTCCTGGAGACCGTCGACTATTGCCGTTACCTCATAAAGCGATTTCGACCCTATCAGAAACTCGTTCCTTTCATCTCTCCCCTTGCTCCATTTTTGGATCCAGGAAGTACTGTCTTCGAGGCGCCGGAGAGACATGGTTATCGCCTTCTTTACCGTACTGTGGAGGAACACCGCCAAGCCCTCATGGCACCCAGTTGGAAATACATCCTCAACTACGAAACCGAATGGATGAGCCGAAATGACATTGTCTACAGCACCTATGAGGCTGGGAAGAGGCTCAACCGTCTCAAAGCAGAGTATGGTCTGATCGATCCAAAGACAGCAGAGTCAGTGGAGAGGAGGATTGAAGGGGCCGTTCTCATGATGAAGGAGATCGACCGGATCATGGTCCTTCCCGGTTCAAAGGATAAGGAGGCGGCCTTGCAGTCATTGTTCTCAGGAGACCCCTCCCTTCGTACCTACAGCATGTCAACAGTCTGTGAGAAAAAGGAACTGCAGTGGCCCACTCGATTCATTCGAATGAACTTCATCAAGATTATGAAAACACTCCTGATGAGGAGGAAGCCAAATGTCTCCATCCCTTCGTCAACAGGTTCTTCGTAAGATACCGAGTGTGGATGAAATCCTTTCAAGATCGGAGATCGCCGACCTCCTAAAAATTCATCCTCGGGCCGTCGTGGTAGAAGCCATTCGAAAGGGGTTGGGAAGAATTCGGTCAGAGGTCCTTAAAAAGGATGAACTCTCCAATCTGGGGGACGCCCTCTTCTCCTTCGAGAACCTCTATCCGCTCTTTCGGAGAGAGATAGAGCTTCAGATTCAGCCGCGACTGCGTCGGCTCGTCAATGCGACTGGCGTCGTGATCCATACCAATCTCGGAAGATCTCCTCTTCACCCGTCTGCGCTTCAGCACATGATCGATATCGCCAAAAACTATTCCAATTTAGAATACGACCTCGATCTGGGTGAACGAGGCAGTCGCTACACCCACGTGGAAGAAATTCTCTGTCGTCTCTCGGGTGCAGAGTCGGCCATGGTGGTAAATAATAACGCAGGCGCGGTCTTGCTTGTACTCAATACGATGGCCGAGGGGAAAGAGGTCGTCGTTTCGAGGGGAGAATTGGTGGAGATCGGAGGAGCATTTCGGATCCCTGACGTGATGAAGCGCAGCGGAGCCTTACTCAGGGAGGTCGGAACGACGAATCGAACCTACATCACCGATTATCAAAAGGCGATCGGTCCCGAAACGGCCTTGCTCCTGAAGGTCCATACCAGCAATTTCAGGGTGATGGGTTTCACCTCCGACACCTCTCTCCAAGACCTCGTTCAATTAGGGAAGCAACATCACCTCGCTGTGATGCACGACTTAGGAAGCGGTTGTTTTGTAGACCTCAGCCAATATGGAATGGAGAGAGAACCTACTGTCCAAGAGGCCATCAAGGCTGGCGCCGATGTGGTCACGTTCAGTGGCGATAAGCTTCTCGGTGGCCCCCAGGCTGGAATCATCTTGGGAAAGAAGGAATTTTTGGACCCCATCAAGACCAACCCACTGACCCGGGCGCTTCGCATCGACAAGCTCACCTTAGCTGCTCTCGAATCCACGCTGATTCTCTATCTCGATGAGAAGAAGGCGATGGAGGAAATTCCAACCCTTCGAATGTTGAGCACCGATCCAAACAGATTGAAGAGGAGGGCAAGGCGTCTATTGAGAGGAATTCCGGAAGCAGTCAAGAAAAGAGCTACCTTGACCCTTAAGGGAGATGTCTCTCAGGTCGGCGGAGGAGCGCTTCCCCTTCAAGAACTCCCGACAATCGTCATTGCCCTCAAGCCCGTCGACATCCCCGTGAACCGCCTTGAAGAGTATCTAAGAAAAGGAGAACCTCCCATTATCTCTCGAATCAGCAAGGATGAACTGATTCTGGATATGAGAACCGTTTTTGATGAAGAGATTCCTCTATTGGCTGCTGGTATTGAGAAAGCCTTAAACAAAATTGCAAAAAGCGAAGAGCAAAGAGCGTAGCGCATAGCGAAGAAGAAGTCGGATAGTTAGATAGTCGCATAGTCAAAAGACTACAAGACTATGAGACTACAGGACCATGGGACTTGAGAATCAATTTGAGCAAGGGAAACATTTCTCTATCACCGTGACTGGAAGATGGAGAGGAAGACGCCTCGATCAGTTCCTTTCTGAAGTCGACCTAAACCTCTCACGTTCTCACGCAAAAATTTTGATTGAGAAAAATTATATCCTTCTCAACCAAAAACCGACGAAACCCAGTGCCCATCTGAGAATAGGGGATATAGTGTCGGGAACCTTACCTAAACCCGAGCCTCTCTCTTTGAAACCAGAGCCCATTCCCCTTAAAATCCTCTATGAAGATCCTTCTATTATCGTCATCGATAAGCCTCCGGGGATGGTGGTTCATCCAGCTTATGGAAATTTTTCAGGCACAGTAGTGAATGCGCTTCTCTATCATTGCAAAGATCTTGCTGGGATTAACGGCGTGTTGAGACCAGGGATCGTTCATCGTCTGGATAAGGACACTTCTGGCGTGATGGTCGTTGCAAAAGATGACGAAGCCTACCATGCACTGAGTAAACAGTTTAAAAATCGCACCGTGGAGAAGGTCTATCTGGCTATCGCCTATGGGAAGTTTGGCCAAGACGAAGGTCAGATCGACTCTCCTATTGGGAGACATCCAAGGCAGAGAAAACGGATGTCCACTCGGACTAAAAAAGGGAGGACAGCAATTACCCAATGGAAGGTCTTGGAGAGGCTCGGCGGTTTCACTCTTCTTAAGATCCATCCCGAGACAGGCCGGACTCATCAGATTCGAGTTCACCTCTCCTCTATGGGCCATCCTCTCTTGGGCGACCCTTTGTATGGAAGGAAAGGAAGACTTGGTACGATCCATGCCCCTGTTTTGAAAGAGTGTGTGAAGAAAATAGGGCGGCAAGCCCTCCACGCCCATCAATTGGAATTCAACCACCCCCGAACAGGCGAAAGATTACGATTTGTCTCACCAATCCCGCAAGATATGGAAGAGGTGCTGGAGTGTTTGCGGTCAACAAAATCAATGTAATCCCCCCTCTTTCCCCCTTTTATAAAAGGGGGATTCATTTTCTTGCCCCTCCCTTTGGTAAAGGGAGGTTGGGAGGGATTATATGAATATCCTTAATCGATCTTCCCTGAAAACAGAAAAGGGAATCCCTTATTTCGAAATCCCTGAATTAGCCAGCATTGGATGGGTTCAGCATGGCTTCCTTACCAGAAAGGGAGGGGTGAGCCTTCCACCTTATGATTCACTCAATCTGGGCTTTCGTAGTGGCGATCGGCTTGAACACGTCTCGCAGAACAGGAACTTCATCAGCACGGCCTTCCATTTCGATCCGGAGGATTTAATTCTCCTTAATCAAAGACATCAAGATCAAATCTTTCTACTTGAGGAGTCACTTGATCCCCTTCTGTCTCCCTTGGAGTGCGATGCCGTCGTCACATGTGCTCTAAAGAGGATCCTCGCTATCCGCACGGCAGACTGCATCCCCATCTTCATCGTCGATCGGAGAAAGAGAGCAATTGCTGCGATTCACGCCGGGAGGCAAGGTACAGGTCTCTATATCACGACAAAGGTTTTGAGAAAGATGAAGGACGAATTCGGTTGTTTGCCAGAGGATCTCCTCATCGCCGCTGGCCCTTCGATAGGACCCTGTTGCTACGAAGTCGACGAGAATGTCTTCCAGCCAGAGTGGGAACCTTTCTCTGTGCCGCGAGGGAGAGGGAAGTGGATGGTGGATCTTGCCAGGATTAACGTCGCCCAGATGAAAAACGAAGGGATCAAAGAAGAGCAGATCTTCCTTGTTGATCTCTGTACGAGTTGCCATGCTGATCTCTTTTTCTCCCACCGAAAAGAGGGCCAGACTGGAAGACAACTGTCGTTTATTGGAATCATTTAACTTTTTGCTGAGAGCCTATCAGAGTATCAGGTGATCAGGTTGTGGTTATCAGAACACCAGGATATCAGGCAGAGAAAAACCGGACTTTTTCTCCTGATACACTGATTTCCTGATAGCCTTCATCCTGGTTCCCTGATCACCCGATCAGCTTGAACTTGATCCATTGGAAATCATAAAGTTGAGCAGATGGGAATACCGCAAGAGATCCTCCTAAAGGTGTATCTTCAGCCCCAATCCTCGAAAAATGAGATCGTTGGACCTTACCGCAATGCAATTAAGATCAAGGTAACCGCCCCTGCTGTTGAAGGAAAAGCGAATGAGGCCCTCATTCGATTCCTGATAAAGGAACTTGAAATCCCAGTATCAAGCATAGAAATTGTCAGAGGCCATCACTGCCGCGAAAAGAAATTAAGGGTTTCCGGTCCAAACTTCTTGACTTTAATAGGAAAATCAATTAATCTAAAAAAGGGAAGTGGTTAGGTTCTGGTGGGCCTCCTGGACTTCAAATCCAGTGGCGGGCAGAAGATGTCCGCGGTGGGTTCGATTCCCATGCACTTCCGCCAATTTAAGAAACGCAAAGCGCAGAGCATAGTGCATGGGGTAAAGAATTGAGTGCTGTGAGCTCAATCCTTTGCTGCTTAAGGGTAAGGCTTGAAGTTTACATGTCCTACGGTACAATGATCGAAGATCAAGGATCATCGCCTAAGAGGAGGAAAAGATGTTTGGAATAGGGATGCCGGAGTTGATCGTTATTCTGGTCATCGTCCTGATCATTTTCGGTGCTGGGAAACTTCCCCAGATCGGTGAAGGAATAGGGAAGGGGATCCGAAACTTTAGAAAAGCAACGACCAAAGACGAAGAGATCGACGTCACTCCGAAAAAGACTGAAGAGATTTCTGAGAAAAAGTGAACCCTGCACCATTTTCTGAAGGGCAAGACCTTGATCCGTAATATCCTTGCCAAATCCCACGTCATCTAAATCTCAAAAGAACCGTTCTTTTGAAGGTGCAGGGGGAAAAATCGATACCCTCTCTTCTCCAGCCAGAATGGGACATATTGTCTATATTGGGATCGGTTCAAACGTTGGCAACAAAGCCCACCAATGTGAACAAGCCGTCTCTGAAATTCTGAAAGTTGACCACCACAAGCTCTTAGCAAAATCTTCACTCTTTAGAACGAAGCCCATGGGTTACACTGACCAGGATTGGTTTGTCAATGGCGTGATAAAGATTGAAACGGGTCTGGAACCCGTTGAGCTCCTCCGAGCGCTGAAGGCCATCGAAACCCAATTGGGCCGAACGGAAACGTTTCGATATGGTCCCCGAGCGATCGACCTCGATATCCTCATCTTTGATGATAAGGAAATAAAAACAGAAGAAGTCCAAATCCCTCATCCTCTCCTTCATGAGCGTCAATTCGTCCTCATCCCCCTTGCTGAAATAGATCGAAATCTCATCCACCCTGTTCTAAAAAAGACCGTTAGAGAACTCTTGGAAAATTTCGAAGAGGATCAAGGCGTGGAGAAACTAAAATCCCTCCCAACCTCCCTTTGTCAAAGGGAGGAGAAATAAATTATTTCATTATGCTTCGACTCATTCTATTCATCATTCTTATCCTCATCCTCTACTACATTCTACACTTCCTCATTAGGGATATGCCCCCTCTAAGAAAGAGAATGGATAGAAAATCTGAGCCGGAAGAACTTGTCGAGGATCCTTATTGTAAGACTTATATCCCCAAACGATCTGCCTTAAAAAAGAGAATAGCAGGAAAAGAGTATTATTTTTGTGATCAAGAATGTTTTAAAAGATATCTCCAGAAGGAATCCTCCTGAAGCAGAAATTCCGATCTGTAAAATGCTTGACAAATCATGGGGCTTTCGATATGAAATAAGGGCATAAGATTTTTCTTCCAAAAATTGTAAAGGGGGTGAGGCTATGAGTAAAAAGACCTGGAAATTCTTAGTCATTCTTGTCTTGGTCTCCTTCATTTCCGCCGGGTGTTATTATTTTGCTGCAAAAAGAGAGATGAAAAAGGCGGAGCAGTTGATTTCCGAACTGAAAAGGGAAGGAGGTCCGACGCTGGTTCCTTATGAATACACGAGCGCCGAAAAATTTTTAGAGGTCTCCAACTTTGAATTTAAAGACAATGACTTCAAGACCGCAAAGGGATTTGCCACCCGTTCAAAATCTGCTGCAGAGGCTGGTTTGGCTGAAGTGAAAAGGAAAAAGTAGTACAGCTATTGGAAGGGGGTGAAAGATAGCTATGAATAAGAAGTGGATGACGTTGATCATTCTCATCCTGGGAGCCATGATCGCCTCGGGATGTGCAATCAGTAAAGAGACCATGATGGCCTATAACGAAGCCAAAGATGCATTCCAAAAAGCCACCCTGATCGGGGCAAAAAAGTGCGCACCCGTTCAATATGCTACAGCAGAGGCTTATTTGGCTTGGGCCGACCATGAAATAGCGCACTATTGGAGGGAGATAGAGCATCTCGATACATCC
>CAZFJD010000111.1:0-9926 GCA_964518775.1 uncultured Syntrophaceae bacterium | reverse complement strand
CTGCGGTTAATGGCCATCGCAATCGCTTCCAGGGATTCATTCTTTCTCACCTTTTCGAGGGTTGCAAGAATGATCTCAGCTGCCTTTCGCGTCGCCTCTTCTTTATCCTTCTGATGGACCCAACTGCACTGTTCCCGAATATTCGCAATCTCACAGAGGTAGGGATTCATTCCTTGAGACTTGACCGCCTTTCGAAAGGTGTTCTCGTGCATGCTGGGCGAACAACAGGCGACCACTACTCCCTCCAATCCCTTCTCGCGAATGGCCTCCCGGATGATCTGCTGTCCTGGTTCGGAACACACATAAATGTAATCGGTGCTGTGAGCAACATCTTCGATCTTCCCCATCTCTTCGGCGACCGATGTTACATTCACGGTCCCCGCAATATTCACTCCACAATGACAGATAAAAACACCCAGTCGTTTCATCACTCGCTTTTTATTATCACCCTTAGTTTGGCCTGCCCAAGCTCTACATATAAACGCAGCTAAAATGCCAAATACCAAAGTTCAAATGTCAAATGAATTCCAAAATCCAAATTTTAGAAGACTTTGGTTTTTGAGCTTTGACATTCCTTTGACATTTGGATTTTGACATTTGGAATTCTAAGTTTCCCCTTCAGTGTCTTGCAAACAACCCTTGAACTTTGCTTGCTGCGGCATTGGCATGGGCCACGGCATCGGCGATGTCCTTCGGCCCCTGCGCGCAACCAGCAAGGTAGATTCCCTCCACTTGACTCTCAACGGGCCTGAGCTTCCTCTCGGCCTCGGTTAAGAACCCATATTCATCTGTCTTGATCGCCAGTTTTTGGGCCAACTCTTTCGCATTCCTTTGGGGAATCATGGCCGTGGCTAAGACCACCATGTCCGCAGAAACTTCGACCTTCCGTCCTGTCAATGTGTCCACACCCCAGACCACAACCTTTTGTCCGTCTCTGAAGATTCTGGAAACCCTTCCCCTCAGATAGAGAATTCCCTCCTCTTCCATCCCTTGTTGGATGAACTCCTCATAACCCTTTCCTGTTGAACGAATATCCATATAGAAGATGTAGACCTGACCGTCATGGACTTTGTGTTTATAGAGCCGAGCATGCTTTGCCGTGTACATACAGCAGACCCTTGAGCAATACGGCATATAACGTTCTGGATCCCTTGACCCCGTACACTGGATAAAGACCACCTCCTTTGGGATTTTTCCATCGGAGGGTCTCCGTATCTCACCTGTGGTCGGTCCAGAGGCCGAATTGAGCCTCTCAAAGGCAAGGCCATCGATCACATCAGCCACCTCGCCGTATCCATACTCTCCAAAACTTTCTTTGGGGATCAAATCAAAACCAACAGCCACAATGATCGCTCCTACCCTCTCCTCTACAAAGTGATCCTTCTGTTCATAGTCAATGGCTCCCACTGGGCAGATCTTCTCACACACCCGGCACTTTCCCTCTTTAAAGTACCGGCAGGTGGAGGTGTTGATCACAGGCTTATTTGGAACGGCCTGAGGCGATAACGTATAGATGGCCTTGCCCAATCCCATCCCTCGATCAAATTCGAAGGGATTTTTCGATGGGCATTTTTGCTGGCAAAGGCCGCAACCTGTACACTTCTCCCAATCAACATAGGCCGCTTTTCTTCGAATCCTGACTCTGAAGTCTCCGGCCTTTCCCTCAACCCCGTCCACCTCTGAATAAGTGACCAGTTTGATCCGAGAATGCTGGCCTGTCTCCACTGTCTTAGGGGTTAAGGTGCATTGGGCACAGTCCAGCGTAGGGAAGGTTTCGGAAAGCTGGAGCATCCGTCCACCGATGGATGGAAGTTTTTCGACCAGAATCACATCATATCCCGCATTTCCCAAATCGATCGATGCGGAGATCCCTGCGATCCCTCCGCCGATGATCATGGCCTTCTTTACAAAGGTTCCATTATCTTTCATCTATATGAGCCCTTTATTCTTCAACAGCGGTAAAGGATCGATCGCATTCTGTTCAAATCCAAGGGTTTGATGATTAAGGCCCATGGCAATTCCAAGCAGCTGGGTAAAATAGAGCACAGGGATTGTTTTGAAATCTAAATACTTCTGTCTGATATCAGACTGCTTGTGATCGATGTTAAAGGTACACATGGGACACGTTGAGACGACCACCTCTCCGCCATTCTTGATCGCAGACCCGAGAATCTTATGCGCACATTCTGTAGCCACCTCTGGCGAGCCCACCGACTGGAAGGATCCGCAACATTCAATCTTATATGGGAATTCGACCGGCTCTGCTCCAAGTGCCGCTAAGAGCTCTTCGAAGAGGGTGGGCCTCTCCTTGTCATCAAATTCCATCTCTTCAAATGGCCTCAGAAGCATACACCCATAGTAGGGAGCCGCCTTCAGCCCGGTCAGAGGTTTCTTGACCCTCTCCTTGAGTTGAGAAAACCCGACGTCCTGTTTCAGAATTTCCAAGTAGTGGACGACGCGAAGGTCACCCTGATAATTCTTCTCGATAAAATTATTGATCGTATCTCTCTTCTCTCCATCTCCCTGAATGAGTCGATTCGTTCGCTTGATGACATTGAAGCAGATAGCACAGAGAGTGGTCAGTGTGGTGCCCGCCTCCCTCGCACTGGCCAAGATCCTTGCTGGCGGGAGAAGGGCCATCAGGTTATCCGTTGCCAGAGGAAAGGTCGCTCCGCAACAGGTCCAATTGGCAACCTCCTTCAATTCGAATCCTAAGAGAAGTGAACAGTTCCGCGCTGTCTGATCGAAATTCTTCGCCTTTGTATAGAGAGTGCATCCTGGAAAATAGAGGTAATCCATAGCAACCCCTTAGAATGACAAATGTCAAAGTTCATGGTTCGACAAGCTCACCATGAACGGTCGTCCTGAGCCTGTCGAAGGATGATGACATTTGCCTGCCTGCCGCAGGCAGGGATTTTGACATTTGAAATTTTCTTAAGAGAGAAATTTTCTGAATCCACTGATAAACGCAATTTGGGGAACCCTTTCCAAAAATCCCTCTGGGAATTCAGAAATCTGGATATGATCCCTTCGCTCCTTCTTTCTCAGCACCACCATTCTCAGGGCATCCATGACCCTCGCAATATCAATTCCCTTCGGACATCTCGATGTGCACTGAAGGCAAGAAGCGCATAGCCAGAAGGTATTGACCCCAAGCACCTCCTCTTCCAGACCCAGAAGAGTGTATCGAATGGCCTCGTGCGGACCGATCTCCATGGCAAAGGAGACCGGACACCCGGCTGTACAATTCCCACATTGATAACAGGCAAAGAGGTTTTGTCCGCTGATCAGCTCTACTTTTTTTGCAAATTCGTTGTGGACCTTCTGCCTCGTCAGCTCAATCTTCATTGGCTCTCTCCGTATAAAAACGTCTCCGCTTTAATTCTAAAATAGACTCACCTACTTTTCTATGAATGTGGCGATGACATATCCGACCGTTAAAAGGGCTTGGGTTCCTAAGATCGTGATGACATTCACTCCTAACAACGGAACCAATCGATTGGTATCGTGATAATATCTCAATGCTCCCTTGGCTGCCTTCCATCCGAAGCCAATTGTTCCTAAACCCACGAGGGCCAAAAAGGGCATCATCTTGGTCGCCACTCCGATAATAATGCAGAGATAAGAAGCTGCGATCAAACCGACGAAGAGCAAACTGGCATTCTTCTTTCCTAAAGTGATGACCAGGTGTCTTCTTCCCCCTTTCCGATCTGCCTCCTGGTCTGGAAATTCATTCAAAAAGAGAAGATTGGATGTCAATATGCCTGGGGCAAGGGATGCCACTAAAGCCTCCCAGCTATATCTACCTGTCTGGACAAAGTAAGCACCCAAGACGAGAATGGGTCCGAAGTTTAGGCCTGCAAAGAGCTCGCCTACCAGCCACTTGGCAAGATAAACATTATAGAAATAAGCTGAAAATCCGGCCATCAATAGAAGGGGAAAGAGAAGCCAGCCTCTCACCATCACGAAGTAAAAACCGATCACCATCGCCACTAACAAACAGGTCGTAGCAAACCAAAAGGCCTGTTTTGGGCTCAATAGATTCGATGTAAGGACACCACTGCCTCCACTGAAAGGAGTCCTCTGGGTATTTAAATCAATCCCATCCACATAATCGTAATAGTCATTGATCACATTGACCGTCATATGGACAAGGATTGAACCGATCATGGCTAAGATAAAATATCTCCAATTAAAAAAACCTTCATAAGCTGCAACGGCCGTCCCCAGGGAGACCAGAATGAGAGTGAGAGGAATAAAATGGAAACGAGGAAGCATCAGCCATGCCTTAAAAGATCCGGGGTTTATCTTTTCCATCACTTCAGCCCTCAGGTTGCCCATATTCAGCAAGTGATCCTACGAGATTGCTTCAGGGCTTCCTCCCTCGCAATAACACGCCTGTCTATTCCGGTTTATTTGTCATTGCGAGCGCAGTGAAACCATCTATGGTTTTATCCTTTGTTTTATTCTCTCCTGTATTTCTTCTCCCCTTCGATATAGAGATCATTTCCTCGAACATCATTCACGACGATCACAGGTAGATCTTCAACTTCCAACTCTCGAATCGCTTCCGGTCCAAGATCTTCGTAAGCCACTACCCGGGCCTTCTTCACCCTTTTGGCTAAAAGAGCCCCTGCCCCTCCTGTTGCGGCAAAGTAGACCGCCTTATACTTCTTCATGGCCTCTTTAACAGCCTCTGATCGCATCCCCTTTCCGATCATCCCTTTCAGGCCCTTCTCAATCAGGGATGGAGAATAAGCATCCATGCGATAGCTGGTTGTGGGACCTGCTGACCCAAAGACCTGTCCGGGTTTAGCAGGCGTGGGACCGACGTAGTAGATAATCTGGCCTTTAAGGTCAAAAGGAAGGTCCTTCTTCTCTTTCAATAAATCGAAGAGCCTCTTGTGGGCTGCATCCCTTCCAGTGTAGATGATCCCATTGAGCAGAACTCGATCTCCAATCTTCAGTCGTTCTACATCCAAATCCGTCAGAGGGGTCTTGAGTCGAATGAGCTCGTTCACAGTACTCCTTTCGGGAGGTGGGGTGATAAGGGGTTAGGGAGAAGCGGAAAACCCTGTCTCCCTATCTCCTCATCTCCCTAAATTTCTGTTTCTTTGTGCCGATGGGCATGGCATTGAATGTTCACTGCCAAAGGAAAACTGGCAATGTGGCAGGGCATCATGAGGATGTGGACAGCCAATGAGGTAGTCCGGCCTCCCAATCCCTGTGGCCCGATTCCAAGCTTGTTAATTTCAGTCAAGATTTCAGATTCTAACCTTTCCAGTTCTGGGTCCGGATTCTTACTTCCAATAGATCTGAGCAAACTCTTCTTAGCAAGAAGAGCAGCCTGCTCAAAAGTGCCCCCAATTCCAACGCCGACAATGGTCGGAGGACACGGATTTGAACCCGACTCTCTAACTCTCTCAACGACAAACCGCTTAATGCCCTCGATCCCGTCGGATGGGGTGAGCATGGTCACTCGGCTCATATTTTCACTACCGCCGCCCTTAGGGGCTACAGTAATCTTAACTTTCTCTCCAGGAACCAATTCTGTATGGATGATCGCGGGAGTATTATCTCCAGTATTTGCCCGGGTGAAGGAATGGCAGATCGATTTTCTCAGGTACCCACTCTGATATCCTTGTCGAACTCCTTCAAAAATGGCCTCTCTCAGATCGCCTCCTACCAAATGAACATCTTGGCCCAGCTCCACGAATACCACTGCAAAGCCTGTATCCTGACAGATGGCTACCTTCTCTGCTCTGGCAATTCTGGCGTTCTCCTTCAACTCCTTCAAGATCTCCACTCCCAATGGAGACTCTTCCACCCTCATCGCCCGATCAAAGGCCTGAAGCACATCCTCGCCGAGATCGGTATTGGCCTCCATACAAAGGTCTCGCACCTTCTCTGTAATCAACTTAACATCGATTTCTCGCATTATCTTTCCATCCTCATTCAGGGCTAAAACCCCGAGCTACAAATTTTCAACAAAATAAGTTTTCGTATAATGGCAACGGTAAAGAGGCCCGTGTCGTCATTCGGTTACGTTGTTCGTCTTCTAAATCTTTAACCGTAACCATTTGACGATTTACGAAACGGGCTTCGTCACCGTAACCCAACCTTTCGGGTTGACCCATCACAATTTCAATTCCGCAATGCTCTTCTTGACGCTATCTGCTGACTTCGCCACGAGAGCTTTCTCTTCTTGGGTCAACTCCAGTTCGATAATCGCCTCTATCCCTTTTGCCCCCAGTTTGACTGGAACTCCAAAACAGACATTCTTCAGCCCATACTCCCTATCAAGATAGACACAGCAAGGGAGGATCCTCTTCTTATCCTTAAGGATCGCCTCGACCATCTGAACTGCGCCCGCAGAGGGTGCATAGAAGGCGCTTCCCGTTTTCAAGAGGTTGACGATCTCTCCGCCGCCCTTCCGAGTTCGATCGACTAGTCGATCAATTGTCGCCTTAGGAAGAAGCTGGGAGAGTGGAATTCCACTGACAGTGGTATACCGTGGCAGGGGTACCATCTCGTCGCCATGCCCTCCCAAGAGGAGCGCTTGGATATCCTCGACTGAAACTCCTAACTCCATCGCAATAAAGGCCCTGAATCGAGCCGTATCCAGAACACCTGCCATCCCCATCACCTTCTCTTTCGGGAATCCGCTCTTCTTATAAGCTAAATAGGTCATGGTGTCGAGAGGGTTGGTGACCATGATGAGAATGGCGTTAGGGGATTTCTCAACCACTTGTGCCACAACCGATTCAATGATCTTTTTGTTAATCTCCAGCAAATCCTCACGGCTCATTCCAGGCTTCCGAGGCACCCCAGAGGTGATGATAACCACATCGGAATCCTTGGTCTCCTCATATCCATTGGTGCCGACGACCCTTGCGTCGAACCCTTCGATAGGCCCTGCCTCAAAGAGGTCAAGCGCTTTTCCCTGAGGAATACCTTCGAGAATATCAACCAAAACCACATCGCCCAGTTCCTTTTCAGCGGCCCAGTGGGCAGCTGTCGCTCCCACAAACCCTGCGCCAATAACTGAGATCTTCTTTCTCGCCATAAAATTCCCTCCTTCCTCCTCTACGGATCCCCACCACCTTCTCAGGGCTGTGGACCCAGCCAATTTTGGTCAATCCCTCTGTCCAACTCCTTTATTTGGTAGCCCTTTAGATGAAACCCACAGGTTTTCCGGATGATAAGTTCAGGCTTTAGGAGAATCTCCCTTGCCGAGGCCTTCATCTCACTCCCCTCAATCTTCTCCACCAACGTTCTAACAGCAAGGGTTCCCATTTCAAATTTTTTTTGGCCAATCGTTGTCAGCTCAATCCCTCTCATTGCGGTAAATTCAATATCGTTAAACCCAATGAGGGCCATCTCCTCTGGGACTTTCACACCTTCCTCCACAATCGCCTGACGGATGCCCAATGCCATGTAGTCATTTGCAGCGAAGATCGCAGTTGGAGGTTTCGCCATTTTGAGAAATCGTTTTCCTCCTTGATAACCAGACTCTTTTAAGAAATCCCCCTCAAGAAAATATTCATCCCTTCTTTCCAGGTGGTAGGCATCGAGCGCCTTCTTTCCCCCTTCCAGACGTTCAAACCCAACTGAGGATTCCGAAGACCCTCCGATCACTCCAATCCCTTCGTGGCCAAGTCTGATGAGATGCTCAACAGCCAAAAATCCACCGAGGATATTATCCACACCCACATAGTCGACCTTTTCCTTCACGACGGGATGATAGGTCCTTCGATTGACCAAGATGATTGGAAACCCCTCCTCTGCTAACCAACTAATATTGGGGTCACCCATGTGAGCAGAGGTGAAGATGATGCCATCCACACCTTTGCTTCGGAGCATGTCGATATAATGTTTTTCAGTCGATAGATCATTATGCGTAGAGCAAAGGATGATGTTATACCCCAACCCTCGAGCTGATGTCTCGATGCCCTGAGCCAATTCGGTATAGAACGGGTTAGCAATGGTGGTAATGACGAGGCCCAGAGTCTTGGTCCGTTTCATGACCAGACTTCGGGCGATGAAGTTGGGCTGGTAGTTTAATTCCCTGGCAATAGCAAGGATTTTTTCCTTTGTCTCTTTCCGGATGCGAGCCTTGTCATTCAGCGCCCTTGAGACCGTCGTATGAGAGACAGCAGCCATCCGGGCGATATCCTTTATTGTGACCCTCTTTTTCATCAGTTTGCGTTAACGATAACACAAATTTGTAGAATTTTCAATTTAATTAAAATATATCTATTAAATCAAATGGTTGCATCAACATTATGGGCAAAATTTTGTTAACGTTACCACCCAGGGCTAATGATTGTCAAGACAAAAATGGGAGAGCTCTGAAAAACTACTAACCGCTCTCTTAATTACACAGATTTCAAAAAAATGATTACGCAGATTTGAATGATTTTCCGATGCCTTTTGTATCCGTGTAATCGGTTCCCAATCCCTGCCTGCGGTAGGCAGGGGTGTAATCAGAGATTTCTACACTTTTTCAGAAATCTCAATGGTTCGCTCCCGAAGCAATAAGAAATCATAGGTAGAACATATACAGAAAGAAATTGCATACGGCTACGACCACCATCATGGCCGGATAGCACGCTTTGCAGTAGTAGCCCCAACCGATGCTCTTACCCGTCATCCGTTCATACATAGCTACAGCGACAACATTTGCAGAAGCTCCAATCGGAGTTCCATTCCCTCCAATATCGGTCCCCAAAGCTGTTGACCAAACCAAAGGAAGAAGCGGAAATCCAAAGGTCTCGCTCATGTGTTTAAGAATGGGTGCCATCGTTGCCGCAAAAGGGACGTTATCCACAATGGAAGATCCAAAGGCACTGACCCATAAGATAATCGATAAAGCGATGAAAAAGTCCCCTCCTGATAATGTCTTTACCGTCGCTGCTGCAATCTTAAGGAGACCCACATGTTCCATTGCTCCTACAATGATAAAAAGCCCTGCAAAAAAGACGATCGTAGGATAATCAATCTTCACCAAGACCCTACTCATCTTATGCCCTCCAAGGAGCATGGCAATGAGTGCTCCGGTCAAGGCACATGTGGCTACCGAGAGATGCGTGATGTGGTGAGTAACCAACACAATCACCACATAAAAGAAGGCAATTAAACCAACGACAAAGAGTCGCCTGTCTTGAATCGCCTCCTTAGGATTTAAGGTATCCACCTGCTGCTGAAGCCATTGGGGATTCTCCAGAAGTCTTTTTCGTGCTGAAAAGATCTCGCTCTTATAAAACCAGATAAAGAAGGGGGTGTTGACTCCAAAGCCTATCCAGGCAATCAGACCAGTGTTCTTCACAAAATCCATAAAAGAGAGCCCAAAATAGGTCCCGAGAATCACATTGGGAGGATCTCCAACCATGGTGGAGGCGCCGCCAATATTGGCTGCACAGATCTCTGAAAAGATGAGTGGAAGGGGATTGATCCCAATGATACTTGCCACTTCAATGGTCAATGTGGACATGAAAAGCATGACCGTGATGCTGTCCACAAAGGAAGAAAGAAATCCTGCAATAAAAGGGAAGAGGATGAAAAGCTTGAGTGGATCGAGTTTCACCCATCGAGCGCTATGGAGCCCCAACCATCGAAAGAAACCCGACTCATTCATCGTCTCAATGACGGTCATCATTCCGAAGATAAATAGGATTGTCTCCCAATTCTCATAATAAAGAAGATCCTGAGGGGTCAAAATAAAAATAAAAGCCAGAACAGCCCCGAAGATCGAAGCAATCGTCCGGCTGACCTTCTCGGAGACGATGAGCCCATAAGAGAGAACGAAGATCCCGAGAGCAATCCATTGTTGTGTCGCCATCACATGTTCCTTCCGTCTTCTCTTTTATGCTGTCTTTTTCTGGGCCTCGGTTTTGGCTTTGGCCATGGCCTCATCCTCTCGCTTC
>CAZFJD010000110.1:0-9966 GCA_964518775.1 uncultured Syntrophaceae bacterium | reverse complement strand
AATTGCCGAAAAGAATTGGAAGGCTTAGTGGACATGGAAGAAGTACGGGGGACAGGCAGATGTCCTTTTTGGCCCCACAAAGACCCGGAGGCTAAGTAAACCCCGCACCCCATGTTGAAACGTGGGGCCTTCTTTTAAGTTAGTATTTTGATGGACCCTTACATCCCTGTTCTGGAGAATAGGGCTTTACGGGGTGCGGGGTAAACGCTTTAAAATGAATCCTGATACTGATAAAAAATTTGGAAAGGAGACAGTCTTATGGCTGGGATCTCGCCAGCAATCTTTTTTTTGATCATCTTTCTCATTATCGTTGCCGTCTCAGCCATCCATCTGCGGTTCCTTCAGACCTTAGCGAAGGTTGCGGCCGAGAAAAACTCAACGATCATTTTCCCTTTCTCCATAGACTTACTCACGGCATTCTTGCAAAAGAAGGAGGAGGAATAACCTAAGTCCTTCGATTCATAAGTTCGATGACGAACTTATTACACTCAGGACTCAGTGCTGAGTGAGCAGACGTGTTCATCATACTTGAACGAATATGTCACAGTATTTGCGAATCGAGGCACTAAGCCATATTCTAAAGAATCTCTTCGGTGAGGTTATCCCAGTCCCTAAGGCATTCACTTTGGGGTTCTTTGTAAGATCAAGAAGGGTATAACAACTTACAAATCGGATTTTCGAGGGGGTTTGTCATGGCGAAGGGTCGAGTCAAGTGGTTCAGCGATCAAAGGGGCTTTGGGTTCATTGAAGTGGAAGGAAAGAAGGATGTATTCGTCCATCGTACTGCTATTCAGGGTGAAGGATTTACCCTCAAAGAGGGTGACGAGGTTGAATTCGAAATCTCTCAGGGCCCAAAAGGCCCTCAAGCCACCAATGTAAGGGTGGTTACTTAAGAAGCAGAGGAGCTGGCTTTTATCGACTTCGGGGAGCTCAGTCGAGCTGGGGCTGAATGCTTTGAGTTATATCCTCCCTGGACCGAGATAGTTTTTTATACCCTTGCCCGTCAAATCATGTATGTCCCGGCTTCGGGGGGAATTACCTTAAGGATACGGAGTTCCATATGGGGCCTCATGGAAAAAGACTTCAGTGAACCTTTCGGCTCCCCGGCCTGAAGGCCGGGGCTTGCTCAAGGTTCACCCTGAGCCGCGCCTGCTTACCCTGCTTTTAAAGGCGGGGCTTCGCGCGGTCGAATGGGTGAAAAAAATCAAAGAAATAGAAATAGGGAAACAAGTTTGGGAGAACGGGTTCCAAAGAGATCTTTTAGGGGTAAGCAGAGCAAGGATGTTTTGATCCTACCCGACGATCTGGACATCGATGTGGCCAGTGAGTTTCCGGGATTGAAAGTGGAGAATGAGACTGTTCAGGTGAGGGGAGAGGAGGGGGCCGTTGAATATAAGCTGGAGCCGTTTGGCAAGGGGCCGGATCCGCTTGGTATTTACTTGAAGGAGATGAGGTCGTTCCCCTTACTGACCAGGGAAGGGGAGGTGCAGATTGCAAAGAGGATCGAAAGTGGACAGCAGGAGGTGTTAAGCGTGGTGCTCAATTGCCCCATCGCTATCAAGGAAGTCATTAACCTTGGAGACGCTCTCCGTGCCGGAAGGACCAAGATCAGTGAGGTGACCAATGAGATTGACGACGAAGAGGCGAGTGTTGTGGAAGAGCAGATGCAGAAGAAGAAAGTTCTCAATTTGATCAATAAGATCCAGAGGGGAGAAGAGCGTATTCGAATCCTCCGGGGAGAGTTGAGGCTCAGGAATAAGGAAGTTGCAAAAAAGAGGATCCAAGAAAAGATTTTGAAAAAACAAACCAAGATATTTGATGCCTTTAAACGGATCAATTTGAGAGAAAAAGAGATTAATAGGATCGTCCAGAAATTGAAGCAGTGGGACATTTGGATGGAAAAGTCTCAAAAGGATTTTAAAAAATATGAGCAGAATTTAGGGATCTCAATCCAAGAGGCCAGAAAGTCTTTGAGGATGATGAGGGAGAAAGGGATTAAGGAGGGTTTTCTCTCCCCTGCTAAGGTAGGCCTCAAGCTAAGGGATTTAGAGGAGATGAACAGGATTGCCCGGAGTTTCAAAAGGAAGGTAGGCAGAATGGAGGTGGAGTGCGGTCTTTCTTCGGATCAGCTTAAAGAGGCATTGAGGGCGATTGAGGCAGGGGAGGCCAAGAGTAACGAGGCGAGGAGCGAAATGGTGAAAGCCAACCTTAGGTTGGTCATCTCCATCGCAAGGAAATACATCAATCGGGGGCTTCAATTTCTGGATTTAATTCAGGAGGGAAATATTGGATTAATGAAGGCAGTGGACAAGTTCGAATATGAAAGGGGTTATAAGTTCGGTACCTATGCTACGTGGTGGATTCGGCAGGCCATCACCCGGGCTATCGCCGATCAAGCCCGGACCATACGCATCCCAGTCCATATGATCGAGGTCATCAACAAACTGAACCGGACCTCTCGAAGCCTGGTTCAGCAGATGGGGAGGGAGCCCACTCTGGAGGAGATTGCCGAAAAAATGAGGATGTCGCTGGAAAAGGTGCAGAAGATTTTGAAGATCACCAAAAAGCCTATTTCCCTTGAAACCCCTATCGGTGAGGAGGAAGATAGCCGCTTGGAGGATTTTATTGAGGATAAAGATGCGATCTCCCCTCAGGATGCAGCCATAAGCTCCAATTTGGTAAAACAGATTAAAAAAGTCCTCTCCACTCTGGACGAAAGGGAGGAGAAGATTCTGAGGATGCGGTTCGGGATCGGAGAGAAGCACGACCATACCCTTGAGGAAGTAGGAGAGGACTTTCATCTTACCCGGGAAAGGATCCGGCAGATTGAGGATAAGGCCTTAGGGAAGTTGAAACATTCCAGCCGGGCCAATAAGCTAAGAAGTTTCATTGAGTACTAAATGAGTACTAAAAGAATCCTAAATGAGGAGACGAAATGAATAAGAAAATTTACGTGAGTAATCTTCCTTCCCAGACCACCGAAGCCGAACTCAAAACCCTTTTCTCCAATGCAGGAGATGTCATGTCCGTCAAGATTGTAGAGGATAGACAAACCGGCCAACCGAAGGGGTTTGCCTTCGTGGAGATGTCTACTCAATGGGAAGCCCGGAGGGCCGTCTCCATGCTGAATCGAAAAAGTTTCATGGGAAAAGAGTTGCTCGTAAAGGAGGCCAGAGTCAGCCGTGGCTTCAGGAGGAAATGGTAATATAGATGGTCCGGTTGTTCGGGTTAACTAATTTTGGAGATCTATTAGGGAAGCTGACGGCAAGAAAAGTAGCAGCACAGGGAGGACCAAGTCCAAAAGTGTCGCATGGAAGTCGTATCCTGATGGCATGCCAACCTTTACAAAGACGAATTTCATTATTATTGCGGGCTTGATATTGGTTATAATTCGCAGTTTGAGTCTTGGTTATTCGGATTTATTCTTGATCTCTTCTCCCATCAAAAAAGTTTTCTCAATTTTCAATTCTCTATCGCATCGAAAGAGTACAAGGTTGGCAGGTTGATTTACATCAATCTTTCCAATGATCTCTGGGAATAACTTCCTACCATTTTCAGTGGCCATCTTGATGGCTATCCCTAAACCAATTCCAGTAAATTTGACGACATTGGTGATTGCCCTTGGTATCGTCAAGGTTGATCCTGCCAGAGCATCCGTTCCGAGCAACCGCGTCCTTCCATTCTCCTCAACCTCAACGTCCAGGTCAGCAAGTCGGTACTTTCCTGGTGGTTGAGCAGCACCTGAGATCGTATCTGTGCAGAGTAGAAGCCGTTCACTCCCTTTCGCCCTCACAATAGTCTTGACCAAATAGTCAGGGAGATGGATTCCATCTACAATGAGGCTTGCTAATAGGTCGTCCATAGAGAGTTGTTTTTGAAAGGGATTGCGATGGCTAGACAAGAGTTTTCCAATTCCATTTCCAAGATGGGTAGAAAGCTTTGCTCCGGCTTTAGACGCGGCCTCGAGAATCTCCTCAGAGGCCTCTGTATGTCCAATGGCCACCACAACTCCTTTGGAAACCGCTTTCTCAATAAATTTGAGGCCCCCCTCTGCTTCTGGAGCCAGAGTGATCAGTTTAATCCTTCCTCCACTTGCCTCTTGGAGCTTTTCAAACTCATCCCATTTGGGAGGTCGAATGAACTGACGAGGATGGACTCCTCTCGGGCCCTCTGTCCAAGAGATGTAAGGTCCTTCCAGATGGATCCCTCTGCACATCTTTGAAACCAAACGATCCTTTTCGATCGCTTCTTTCAAAATCTTTAACTGATGAACTAATCTCTCATAGGAGGCCGTGATCAGAGTCGGAAAGAATGTTGTAACGCCCGTGGAAGATATTGCGAGGGCTGTTCGATGAAGATCCTCAGACGTTAAATCTGGATCATTAAAATCGACTCCAGCGAAACCATTGACTTGAGGATCAAAGAAGCCAGGAGAGATGTAGAGGTTTGGCTCAATCCTGCTCAACTCAGATTTTTTTCTAACGCGTTCGATTCGAGAGATCTTTTCTCCCTCAATGTGAAGGGCAATCGTTCGATCATCCTGAACCAGTTTTCCATGAAGTATCATTGGCTTCTACCTCTGGAATTCCTTTCTCTCTTCTGAGGGACTTCGTGCTAAAGGCTATTTTAGGCCAGATCATCAATCTTGACAATATGAGTCTTCTATTGGTAAAGTCTCATCCACTATTCAGCAGACTAATACTCTCCTGTGCTTGGATGGGTGGTGGGGGCAAGCACTTCTTCTTTCTTTGAGGCGTTGACAACGATTATTCAAAATGCTAAAAGGGGCTTCACTATAAATCGAAGGAAGGAGGTGGGTGAATGGAACTCGGGCACAAGATAGCCAACAAAAAAACATTTCAGAGGAGGTGGCGTTATGAGAAACAAAATATTTTTATTTTTTCTGGTTACTGCATTTTTATTGAGCTTTTCCATCACGTCTGAGGCACAAAAGGCTCCGGCAAAGGCTCCTGCCGCAGCACCAGCGAAAGCAGCTGCACCAGCGAAGCCTATCATCATCGGGGCACCGACTTCGCTGTACACACCCTTTGGAAGGGATGGAGTGAAAGCCGTGAATCTGGCTGTGGAAGAGATCAATGCAAAGGGCGGGGTTTTAGTAGGCAAAGAGAAACGTCCCTTCAAAGTGGTTCAGACAGATACCCGAGATGGTGAACCTGCCACTCCGACTCATGACGCCCTGATGGCCTATGAAAAATTAATCTTGGAACAGAAGCCTCATGCCGTTGTAGTCGGGCCTTTTCGATCCGAATTTCTCATAGCCAGTATGGATCTGGTAGCAAAACACAAATTCCCTCAACTTGGCACCATTGCCCAAACTCCTGCATTCCAGAGACAGTTTAAAACCGACCCGGAAAAGTATAAGTATCTCTTTCGAGTCACCACTGACTCTACAATCCCTGGAATGTATATCTCCCGTACCCTGGATATCCTTAAGAAGGATTACAAACTTGAGA
Organism: uncultured Syntrophaceae bacterium; assembly: GCA_964518775.1. Lineage (GTDB taxonomy): Bacteria > Desulfobacterota > BSN033 > BSN033 > UBA1163 > JACAEX01. Next base: position 4,492 of record CAZFJD010000110.1, on the reverse strand, counting down.
GCATTTACATTCTCTACCAGGACACTTTATGGGCCAAAGCATTTGCAGATGTCGTAAAAAAACATTGTCAGGAAACGGGTTGGAAAGAAGTAGGTTATGATGCTTATGCGGCGGGCGCCTCTGATTTCTCACCCGGACTAACTAAAGCAAAGGAGGGAAAGGCTCAGGTGATTGCCATGATGTGGGATGTTCCGCTCGGCGCCGGGATTTTTGCCAAACAATATGTGGCCATGCAGGTGCCTGCTCTCCTCATCGGGTTTATCCCGCCCATCGCAGCACCTGGAGCGGTGAAGACCGTAGGAGCTGAAGTGGAGCATAGCATTGCGGTCGAATTTCCGGTAGGTGCCTCTCTGCCGCTAAAAAAGGTACCCAAAACGGTTGAGTTTCTTGACAAATTTAAAAAGAAGTATAAAGAGCTTCCTGAAGCTCCGGCTGTAAACTCATCTGCCTATGACTCTGTTTTCATTCTTGCCCAAGCCATCGAACGTGCTGGAACCCTCGATGCAGATAAACTCGTTGCAGCTCTTGAACAGACCGACTATAAGGGAGTATCCGGAAGAATAAGATTTAGCAAGGAAACACACACAGCGATTTTTGGGGATAAGGATCCTAATGAAACCGGCATTTCAGTCGTGTTCCAGTGGCAGAAGGATAAGACAGGGCAGCTGGTGCGGGTTCCTTTCTATCCGGATTTTCTGGCCGAAGGGAAGATACTACTTCCTCCATGGATGAAATAGTGTTGATACATTTTTGTAGGGCGTGATCCCCGACCACGGCGTTAATAGGTGCGTTCGGGGAACGCCCCCTACATTTTTTTGTTTTTATTTAACACTAAGATCTGCAATCTGAAATCTAAAATCCGAAATTAAATTATGTCTCTTCTGATCTATGGCACGATAACGAGTATCATTTTGGCTCTCTATGCTATGGGATTTAGTCTCACTTATGGAATCAGTGGGCTGGCCAATTTTGCCCATGGCGCTCTTTATATTCTCACTGGATATTCGATCTGGTCTTTTATAAACCATCTTGGTCTTCCTTACTACTTATCTGCCCCGCTTTCTGTGGTCATCATCGGGCTTTTTGGATTTGTTATCTATTGGGTGCTCTTGCTCCGAGTACGAGGTGTTCCTCTTGCTGAGCTGATTGTCACTTTTGCAGCTGGCGTGGCGATTTTGGAGCTATTAATGTGGAAGGGGTTCTACGGCATCCAGTATAGCCTTCCCCTTTTCGTCAAAGGAGGAGTGAGAATAGGGGGAGTCGCGGTGGATTACCAGCGCCTCTTTGTGGCAGGCACCGGATTGTTCTTAGTGGTCCTCTTATATCTCTTCGTTCATCATACGAAGATCGGGCTGGCTTTTAGGGGGATGGCACAGAATGAACGGACAGCCCTCTCTGTAGGAATCGAATCAGATTGGATCGGATCACTGAGCTTAGCCTTTGGTTCCGCTTTAGCCTCGGTTGCGGCAGTGGTCGTTCTTCCTCTGGGGATTATGGAATCAGCCATTGGGTATGAGGTCTTGATCTACGCGCTCGCCGTGGCCATTGTTGGGGGCTTGGAAAGTACCTCCGGAATGATCGCTGGAAGCTTTATCATTGGTTTTGGCCAAGTCGCCGCTGCGAGGTACATCGGCCCGAAATGGATGATCATTGTCCCCTTGACGGCCATTGTCTTTGTCTTGGCGATCAGACCTTCTGGTCTGTTTGGTCAATTTAAGGAACTGGAGGAAAGGATTTAGGATGGTTGAGGCAGAAGCCCGATACCGTAAGAAGCGGTTAGACAGAGGGATTAAGGTAAGGGCTGACACCATTTTTGCCATTGCCTCATATAGGGAGATGCTGTATCTGATTCTGCCCAGGGCTTTACCTGTTGTTGGATTACTCGTTTTACCATTCGTGTTTACAGGTTATTGGGGGAAAGTTCTCGTTTATGCCTGTGTCTATGGCCTTCTCGCTCTGAGCTGGGATCTTTTAGCCTCCTGTGGTTTATTTTCTCTGGGACAAGCCTTCTTCTTGGGTATTGGAGCTTATATAGCCGGTACCATGAGTTATTACTTTCATTGGCCTCCTGTCATTACGGTACCCATAGCAACCCTGGGTGGAGGCGTGATCTGTGCCGCCTTACTCTCACCTGTCGTAAGACTAAGGGGAGTCTATTTTGCCATGGTGACCCTGATGCTGCCCTTGCTCCTCATGAAGATGATCGAAACGACTGGAATCTTTGGAGGTACGCACGGACTGTCCGCGCTCAAGCCTCTTCCAAAAGGATGGATAGGAGGCTATTTAGTGGTGGTTGTTTTTATGGGATGTATTTTCATCTTTCGAAGACTGATTAATGAAGATTACGGTCTCGTTTTGAGAGCAATTCGGGATGATGATCGTGCCGTCATGAGTGCTGCGATCAATATCTACTGGCGAAGAATTCAAGCCTTATTCATTGCTGGAGCAACGGGAGCCTTTGCCGGTGCCTTTATGACCCATCATTACCAGTTCGTGGGCATGAGTGCCTTTGCCCTTGACTATTCGATCTTACCCGTTGCCGCTGCCGCTTTGGGAGGGCCCGGCACTTTTGCTGGCGCAGCCTTAGGAAGTATGATTCTGGTACCCCTCTCTGAGGCCCTGCGGGCCTTGGGGGGGATGAGAATAGCGATCTACTGTGTCATTCTGATTTTGAGCGTGGTCGTTTTGCCAGAGGGCATTTTCCATTATATTGAAAGAAAATACCACCAGTTTGAAAGGTTGGTGAGGGTCGGATAGGATGGAAGGTGAAGCGATCTTAAGAGTTGAGAGACTCAATAAACATTTTGGCGGTGTTCAAGCGGTCCTCGATGTGAGTTTCTCCCTCCGAAAAGGAGAATTCTTGGGGATGATCGGACCCAATGGATCTGGAAAGACCACACTTGTCAATCTGATCACTGGCTTTGTTAAACCTGCCTCAGGAAAGGTGATCTATCGGGGAGAGGAGATTACAGGGAAGAGACCCTATACCATCGCCGGTCTCGGTATTGTTCGAACCTTCCAGATGGTGAGACTTTTTTATAATCTTCCGGCTTACAAGAATCTTATTATCCCTTTATCCTCCTCACGGGTAAAAAAACTTAGAGGAGGTGAATATGGTGAAAGGGATGATGTCGCTGTCGACCTATTAGATGACATGGGATTTGAGCGGGATTCCTTCGTCCCTTATAAATTAGCCGGTAGCCTTCCTCACGGATATCTGAAGCGTCTTGATCTTGCCCGAGCCATGGCACTCCGTCCGGATCTATTGATCCTCGATGAGCTCTTCTCTGGTATGGCCATGTCAGAGGTTGCCAGCACTCTACCCCTCATCGAAAAATTCCATGAAGAAGGATTGACGATCATTATGATTGAGCATAGATTGAAGGAGCTTTTTCGTGTTGTGGATCGGGTGTTAGTTTTGAATTATGGCCAGAAGATTGCCGAAGGAACTCCTCAAGAAGTGATGAATGCCGAAGCCGTTAAAAAGGCATATCTCGGGATTGATGTTGAGATAAAGTGACCCCTCTCTTGTCATTCCTGCGAATGCAGGAATCCAGGAGGAGATAAAGCATCGTGGATTCCCGTTTCCTGAACCTGTCAGGAACAGATTTCACGGGAATGACAAAGCAATGGTTGTATGATGCTCGACATAAAAAACCTGATGGTCTTCTTTGAAAATGCCCTTGCCCTCAATGATCTCAGTTTGGAAGTGGGAAGAGGGGAGATCGTCGGTGTCCTCGGATCCAACAGCGCTGGAAAGACCACCTTGATGAACACGATTTCAGGCTTGATCCTTGATATGAAGAAAAAAGAGGAACGGAGAGGCGGTGAGAGGATCAGTGTCCTTGGCGAACTGCAATTTGAGGGAGAAGATATCCTCGATATGAAACCGAGCGAGAGGGTGAAGAGAGGGATCGTTCTCAGTCGGGAAAGGCATCCCATCTTCCGCGACAGTGATGTGGTGGAGAATTTGAAGATTGCCGGATACCTCCGCAAAAGAGACGAGGTGAAGGGAAGGATCGAATTCATTTTTCGACTTTTTCCCCATCTGAAGGAACTCAAGAGAAGAAAAGCAGGACTGCTGAGCGGGGGAGAGCAGCAGATGCTCGCCATAGGGATTGCACTGGTCGCAAAGCCGCGTCTGTTGCTTATGGATGAGCCTCTTTTAGGATTGAGCCCTATGCTTCAGGCCGACTTGGCTCGGGCGATTAAAGACATACGCGAGGAAGAGATCACCGTACTGGTGACCGAGCAGTTCGCACGGACCCTTCTCCCTATCATCGATCGAGGATATGTGATCGAAAACGGAATGCTCGTCTTCACTGGTACGAGGCAAGAGCTTTATGATAACCCGGAGGTCAAATCCGCATATCTGGGGATATAGGCAGCCAATGGCATAGAGCAGAGGGCATAGGGCAGAGCGTACCCCCCACCTTAGTCCTCCCCCACTTGCGGGGGAGGACTAAGGTGGGGGGTACGCTCTGCCCTATGC
>CAZFJD010000109.1:3738-9973 GCA_964518775.1 uncultured Syntrophaceae bacterium | reverse complement strand
TAAATCACACCAAATGGCACTTTGGTGATATTTCTTACCACAAAGACATTGACGGCCACAGGAGGAATGACCACGCCGATCATCACAAAAATATGGAGGATAACGCCAAACCATATCGCATCGTAACCAAGTTTGAGGACTACAGGAAAGAAGATTGGAGTGGCTAAGACCATAAAAGCGAGGTCATCGATAAAAGAGCCCCCCAATTCATACGTAAGCAAAATGAGAATCATGACAAGGAAAGGGGGTAAAGGGAGTTGCCCGATCCAATCTGCTGCTAATATAGGGATCTTCGTCACGACAAGAAAATGCCCGAGTATGGTCGAACCTGCAATAAGCATCAAAACCATGCAAGCAGTGCGCAGTGATTCTGCAACCGATTTGATAAACCCTTTAAAATTGATGTCCCTTTTGGCAACAGATAAAAGGAGTACAGCAAAAGTCCCGGCGCTCCCTGCCTCTGTAGGGGTAAAGAAACCCCACGACATCCCTCCTGTCACAATGAGGAATATAAGAATAACCCATACAACCTCTTTGAGCGATATCCACCTCTCCTTCCATGACGATTTTTCACCCTTAGGCCCCAGGGATGGATCGATTTTACACCATCCGTAAATGATAAAAACAAACAATAGGGAGACGATCAGTCCTGGAACAGTTGCAGCCAGAAATAATTTGCCGATAGATGTTTCAGTAATCATGCCATATACAATAAGGGTGACGCTCGGTGGAATGAGACTGCCGAGAGTCCCTCCGACAGCTATGATTCCCGTCGAGAGCTTCTTGCTGTAATGATATCGATCCATCTCAGGATAAGCCACACTGCCAAAAGTAGCCGCCGTGGAAATGGCGGAGCCCGTAACGGTCCCGAAGGCAGCTGCCCCTGCCGTGGTGGCCATGGCCAGTCCTCCGGGTATATGTCCGACAAATCTGTAGCCAGTATCATACAAGCTCTTTGCAATCCCTGCATTAAAAGCGATCTGGCCCATGAGGACAAACAAAGGGATGACAGTAAAACCGTAGGAAGAAAAGACATCAAAGATATCTTTCGCTAAAAGATTCAATGCGGCCGCGGGGGATACAATGATGCTGAATCCCACGAAACCGACCAATGCCATGCCGAATCCCAGCTCGATTCCGGTGAGGAATAAGGCTAACACAACAACAAGACCTAATATTCCGATTGTCACCTCATTCATATTTCCCTCCGGAGATCTTCAAGATATGACACACAAGCACAAAGCACTGAATAAAACAGCTAATTCCCAATCCATAAGCAACTGGATAGAAAGGCATGGTCAAAGTGGGGGAGACTTCTCCTGCTTTTCTTAGATCCATTCCATACGTTATCAGATTCCAGCCAATCATTAAGAAAAGCCATATCCCCAGACATCTTGTAACGATATTGAAGATGTTTCTTATTTTTTGTGAGAATTTTAAGATAAGAAAATCCGTATAGACATGCCCTCTCATCCAAGATGTATAAGGAAGAGAAAATCCGATCACGACTGCTCCTGAAAAAGCTACGATTTCAAAAGTCCCAAGGATAGGTCTTCTAAAGGACCTCAAAATAATATCAGTAACGGTAAGAAACATGATGAATGCGAGGCTGCTCCCCCCAATGAAATTGATCAGGCGGCTGAGCTTCCATACCTTATCAGAAAACCATCCCATAGGTAGCTCCATTTTTAAATTTCATGGAAGAGATAGGTGGGAGAAATTGTGAAAATAAAAGGGGAAGGAATACTTCCTTCCCCTTCCTCATGTTCTATTTTTGAAGTTTATATATTTCCTCCAGATAGAACCTCAGTACCTCGTCTCCGGGTAAACCTTTATCTTTCATACTTTTAACATATTCATCATAAAGGGGCTTGAGAGCCTTTTCCCATTTTCTATTCTCATCCACTGAAAGTGTGATTATCTTATTGCCCAACTTCAAAGTAAAATCTTTCCCTAACTTGTCGATCTCATCCCAAGCCTTTCCCTGTCTTTCAGCCCATTCCTCATTGATCTTTTCAATAATCTTCTGGATATCCGGAGGCAGGGCATTCCACTTATCCTTATTCATGGCTATGAAAAAGGCCGAGCTGTAATACATACCCGGAGCTTCCGTGGTAAATTTCACCACCTCTCCCCACTTCCATCCTTGTAGAGCTTCATAGGGTGCAATCGAACCTTCAACAACCCCTCTGCTTAAAGCCTCATAGGTCTCACCCATCGCCATTGACACAGGAACGCCTCCAAGGAGGGTTACAATTTTTGTAACCGCCCCAAAGGCACGAATCTTCATCCCTTTGACATCCTCAAGCTTGTTAACAGGCTTCTTGGTATGAAGGAGCCCAGGCGGATGGGCATGCATGTACATCATCTTGACTTCATCAAATTCCTTTAGCTTAAATTTTTTAAAGTATTCATTGATCACTTTCGTCACTACCCATCCACTTCTGTGGCCTAAAGGTAGTTCAACCACCTCTGTCAAAGGAAATCTTCCTCTCGTGTAGCCACAGACTGACATGCCGATATCAGAAATCCCTTTGACCACACCATCATAAACCTGGGGAGCCGGGGTCAGTGTACCGCCATAATGCATCGTAATTTGAACTCTTCCACCTGTCCTCTTCTCAATCTCCTTTGCCCATTCAGTAGCCACCACACTATGCTTGTGAGGGGCAGGGAAGAAAATGGAGTAAGAGAGTTTCGTTTGCCCGTATGCGGACGAGCTAATGAAAAAACACCCAATTACAAATAAACATAAAACTAAAGATGCAGATTTCCAATTTTTCATCTTAACCCTCCTTTCTCAAGGTTTTTGATTAAAAATTCGATCTCTTTTTTAGTTCTATCACCCCCTTTACCCTTATTCACCCCCTTTCACATGGGGTGGTCATATAAGACATGGTAATGTAAATATTTTTCAAATAATAAGGCGAAAATATGTATGTTAAGCTCCTTTTTGAGAATTTTTTAACAAGTTTATTTAAAAAAAATTTATTGTCAAGCAAAATCTACGGGGGTTTCTTTGGAGGGCTCAACAAAATCGGATAAGTCTACTGAAGAAGTGAGGAAATTTCAGCATCAACGCCTAAACGCTTCAGCGTTTCTCGGTGAGGCTTCAAAGAAGAGTCAATCTCCGCTCTCAATCTCAAGGAGAGGGTCTTATTTTTCGGCAACTCCTTCTGGAGTTGAACCAAAGTGGCATGCAAACATACGGTAATTCCCTTAGCCCAATCTTTACCTGCATCCCCTGCAAACTTGATTGTTCCTTCTCGGTATTCAAATTCACCGCTAAATGGATCGAGGAAGGGATATTCGTCCAATCTTTGCAAAAGAGTCCTCTTGAATGTCTCAAGAAATTTTCCCTTCTGTTCGAAGATTTCATCCACTGACTTTTCCACCCTTGAAAAGGCTTCCTGAAAAATGGGGATGAGTTGCCTTACGTCCTCACCCTCTCCCGTGGCAACCTTCCCCTCTTTCTTTCGAATCTTCCCCTCTTCCGGGACCATCTTCTCTTCTTTCGGTATCTTCCCAAGGGTTCGATAGACACTAAAGATGGCTCCTTCCTTACCCGAATTCTCTACAAACGCCGGGATCGACTTTCGGCCAAAAACAGAGGGGCCAGATTCCGATGTGGTAAAGAGTTCCGTGGGCTCGCCCTCCAGCAAGAAAAGGACGCCCGTGGCTTGACGATCTTTCGTGAAGACCTCAATGAAACCATTGTGCTTCTCTTCTCTCAGTTTCAGGAGGAGCCGATCAAAGCGCGCAAAATCTGTGGAGAGCTCTTTGAAAAGGACTTCGTATTGGAGGTTGCTGGCCACGATGGCCACCTGTTCCGGTAGCAACTGATAGATATTGAGGATTCCATCCTTCTGGTTTGAGAGGGCAAGGAGATACTGAATCGCTTCCGGTCCGATCATCCTTTTGGAATCGCCCCCTACCTTTGCTTCCGCATTGACGACCTCACCCGTATCGATCAACAAGATCCCCTTATCTTCTGTCCATTCAATTTCAACCGTTCCACTAAACCCTTCCGATTTCAAACTGGATAAGAGGGCGGAGAGATTGGTATAGGATGTCATTAAATTCTGATGTCTCACCTTTCCTCTTGGGAATATCATCGGTTCCCCCTTACTTCATCACGCCCTCGGGTGCGTCGGATCTCAAAATCAGACAAGGCTCTCACCTCTTTTTTTGCAATCGTTCGATGGCCGCCTTGACGCTCGTCTGCATTCTCTCGATAGACTCGGCAAGGAGACCCACTTCCCCCTTCGCCTTAATTTGGATGGGGGTATCCAAATCCCCCATACTAATCCTGTCAGCCACTTCGGAAAGATAACGAATGGGCCGAATCACGGAACGAGAATAGAAGTAGACCATCATCAGCAGGAAGACGAGGGCGACCAACATGACAAAGTAAAAAAGTTGAATTTTTATCTCATAGGCATCTAAATATCCTCTCTCGATCCACTTCATTCTGCCTTCGATTCCTCTTACAGGCTTTGAGAATTCGTCGAGGTAAGTGGTACTCGCAATAATATAAGGTGTTCCGCTAACAGGTGTGCAGACCATATATTTATCTCTGAAAGTCCCGTCTGCATCCTGCCAAGTATAATACCCACTTGATGCGCCCCCTCCTTGGACACCGGTATAAACCTTCCAGAAACCAGGAAAATTTTTCCCGAGAGGTTCTCTCAATGTACTCATATCGATAGCAATAATTTTAGGATTGACATGGGCCCATGTCCGCCAAACCCCTTCTGTATCTGGCAATTCATATAGGGCAGTATAACCTGTCAACCCGACTTTTTGAACGGCCACTCTCGTGAAATCCAAATCTTTGTTAAAATCCTCTTTCTTCAATTTCGGACGAGCTTGAAGATAGATCTTGACCTGTGTGGCCACATCGATGGCCTTTTCCCTGATGATCTTCTCACCCAACTTATTCAAAGAGGATTTCGCCTCCTTCATAGAAACCGCGCTCAATTCTCTTAAACTTTCCGCCCCGATGTCTTTGATGCTCGTAAACCGGCTTCCTCCCAGGTCGAAACTATGAAAGATGAGGACCCACAGGATGAAGAAGACGATCACAATTGGAATGAAGACTCCCATTAAGAGTTTCGGTAAGAGACCAATTCCCCTTCTCTTCTTTTTTCCGGCCATAACATTTCCTCCTTTGTAGAGTTCAGGCTCTTAATCTCCCTTTTTCTTTTCAAGGGAGAGAGATTCTACCATCGTTCTCTTAAACTCCTTCCGCTTCTGGTCATGCGGTATGTCTTCGCTCAAGGCCTCAATAAAAGATAAGGCTCGATCCTCTGGGAAGGAATTCTTCGATTCTCCAAATTCCTTGAGTCGATCTTCGAGAATGTAAGAGGTCACTGGCCCCACGATCCTTTTTAATTCAGTCTCGATCCTCTGGAAGAATCCTTCTCCTACATATCTTTTACCCGGAGCAGCCCTTTCTTCCCCTTTCTCCAAAAACCCTTCCTGGACAAGTTGGAAGATCACCTTTGACGTTCTGAATTCATCCCATCCGAGCGCCTTGGCAATGTCTAATACTGTCTTAGTTCCATTAGCCATGGCCAACACATTCCATTGTTCTCCCTTGATATTCTTATCCCCTGAATTGTTCTGAACGGCGATACGAAAGGTCGCATGTGGAGATGGAACCACCTTCCTCATCTTTTCCCATTCCTGCTTCTTGAAGGACCAATTCAGGAGCAAATTCTCGGTGGGAACAGAGATCGTCTTTTCTCGAGGAGGGATATCCGGCTCAAATGTGGTCTTCCCTGTCTGCCAGCTCATAATCTTTAAGAAAGCCTCTTCTCCAAAGGAATGCGGAGTTCTCGCATGGACGATATTTCCGAGCTCCAAAAAGATCTCTCCATGCTCATCCCCTTTGATCGTTAGCATCCCAGTTTTTTTCCCTACCAAGAGAGGTTTTATCAGATCAAAGAGTTTGACCTGGGAAAGTTCGCCTAAGAGGGTTTCGGGCATGGCCGTCCTTTAAATTTTTGTCAAAACATGTAAAAGCAAAACAAATGCCAAAATTTGACACGGTTTTATTTCTAATGTCGAAATAACTAAAGTCTATTGAAATTTAATGGATTTTTATGCGTGGAAGGGGTACGGAAGAATCCGAGGGCGGTTTGGGAGAGTAAGAATTGGTAAAATATTTGTCATTTTCCTGACATTTTCGTCCAAAACCCGTGGGGATCGCATCTTCTTATTATCCCAAGTT
>CAZFJD010000109.1:0-3728 GCA_964518775.1 uncultured Syntrophaceae bacterium | reverse complement strand
GTTCAGATCGGGTCGGAGGTTTTGTTCTTTCTACTCCTGAAGCCACCTTCAAATCCCAACCCGTATTTTCAACGACCTCTTCCACAGTTACTCCAGGATGAACAGAATGGAGGGTCATCTCTTTCGTATCAGAGTCGAATCTCAGTATCCCTTTCGTTGTAATCACAGCCGAAGGACCTCCGCCTCTCAATCCGTTTCGTTCCCTCCAATTTCCGCCGTCTCCATAGCCAGGGGAGGTGAGATAGGTCACTCTTTTCAGAAACCGGCGTTTCTCATGGTTCATAAGAATGACCAGCCGTTTGGAGAGAGAGGCAATATCACACCCTCCACCGCTCCCAGGGAGCCGAACCTGAACATTCTCTTTACCTCCGATATAAGTGGTATTGAGATTTCCAAAGCGATCCACTTCAGCCCCTCCAATAAAACCCAAGCTTACCCTTCCACTCTGTAGGAGGGACATGATATCCATCATCGAGGTGGTCCAGATCGCTCCCTCAATGTTTGGGCTATCCCCCATGGTGTATAAAGGCTCACCTGCCGGCTTGTCTCTCAAGATCCCGTTCTCAAAGATACCAATGGTGTTAGGTGCATGGGTCGATTTCGCCAACTGAAAAGCTAAGAGCGGAAGTCTCATTCCAACGAAGACCACATCATCGTCACGGATTTCCCTTGAACCAGCAACCACCATCAGTTCTTGCATGGTATAATTAACCATCGGCTATACTCCTTATTGGAAGAAAAGTAGGTAATCCGAGGCTCAAATGCCAAAACCTGTTCCTGACGGCTTCAGGAATCCAAATGTCAAATCAATGACAAATAACCTAATGTCAGAATTATCTTCTTTATAAATTTGGATTTTTGAGTTTTAAACTTTGACATTCCTTTGAACTTTGAACTTTGGTATTTGGCATTTATCTAATACCCATAGTCCACTGGGATCGATCTTCTATGGCGCTTCACCATAAGCGATCTCATCTTCTCCTCACCCAAGAGATTGAGATATTCGTTTCTGTCTCTGACCCCTAAGACCCATTTCTCAAGCCATTCCAGGTATGTCTCTCTCTCCTTCGACTCATCGTGATAGGTCATATATTCTTGATGGTCTCGATTGTAATAACCTTGCATAGGTGAAGGGTATGCCGCCCACGGTTCTGGAACGACTGCATTAACCAAGAATCCAGGGATAATGGTCCGATTTGGGTCCTTTCGAATCACTTTTTTACTGACCACTTCCTCCACAACCACAATCACTTTTCGAGCTGCGAGGGCCGCTTCCTTGGTCACACCGCTTCCACCCCAAAAATGCGTGTTCCCGTCCTCGTCTGCCCTCTGGGCTTGTACGATCGCCACATCCGGTTTCAGCGCAGGAACCAAGGCCAGTCTCTCTTTCGTATAAGGACATTCCATTTCCCTAAAGGGATTTTCTCCGGACATCATCCCTGTACCTAACAGGGTTTTTGTCGGAATGAAAGGGATGCCAAGGGCTCCTGCATGAAGGGCCAAAGAAATGGTGAAGTTCGTATGATCCTCAACCTCGATCTTCCTCGGAATCCCCGCCTCTACAGCTCTTCGCATGTTATAACCCACACCCATGATCACATTTCCGACCCATGCGGCAATCACCTTTCTTACACAACCCGAACCGATCAATTGATCGAAGAGCATATCGGAGATGGGACCCACAAGGGCGAGATCCTTTTTCCGCTGACGGATGATCTCGTGTCCCAAGCCAAATGGAATCGCACCCTCCAATGCGGTCCCCATGGCAACGGCATCACCGTCCGCAATAAATCGAGACACCGCCTCTTTCATCGAAAAGATTTTTTCTCTCAAAATTCCTCCTCCACTGTTTTGCTACAGGCACCCTCCTCAGACAAAGACCCCTTTTAAAAATAACAGGGACACATCCCATTTAAAATAGGGAGATATGGAAAATAATCCTAATAGGAGCAGCAATAGACAGTCTCTACGATTAAATGGGATGTGTCCCTATTTTCCTATCTCGATCGAATCGATGATCCCCGTGAAGATCTTCCGGAAGGTTTCATAGATTCTCTTCTCATTTCCTGAGATCGACTCCCTTTCCCACCCTTTTCCATCTTCAGAAATCTTCAGTCCGAAGGAATTGACATCCTTTGAATACCGGACGAAGATGGCATGCTCCGCCTGATAAGAGAATAGAAGTTGTCCTTGAAGGGCCCAACGGGATGGGATCGCAATGCCTCTCTTCACAATGGGCTGAAGGGAAGGTGCATCTGGATTCCATGCCATGAGTTGAATCAGATAATCGACCGTCAACTCACCTCGTTTGATTTTCTCCTTGACGTACATTCTCTTCTCTGTATAGGGTTTCAATGGAGGCATGGTCATGGGGCCGGCCTGGGGATTGGTTTTGTCCGCAATTTGAACGATAAGTAATTCTTCAACCTGCTTATTCCTCTCTCTGATAAAAAGATAATTTCGGGTCCGTGAATTCTCCTTCGGCACTTCCACGGCAGAGAAATGGACGAACTGAAACTCTGAGGGCAACATCAAGGTAAAGGCCGGCTTTCGCGAGACTAACTTCCTTCCCTTAATTTCCAAGTCTTGAACAGCAGCAATGGCAACGGCACAAACGAACAAGACCAAACCGAGCACGACAACAATAACTTTCTTCATGATCTCCTCTTCTCTATGGCGCGACGTCTTCCTCGAATAATGGAAACCCCCATGCCTTATCCTCCCCCTTGACGGGGGAGGACTTCGTCGTGAGCTCAGTCGAGCGATTGAGGTGGGGGTGGGCATGGCATGCACCCCCTCACCCGCCCTCTCCCCTGCCTTCGCCGAAGCAGCTACGCGCAGGCAGGCGCCAAGGGAGAGGGAGATAACTGGGTTATTTTCTAAGCGATCCCCCTTCTTCTTGGTTCTGTATCAACAATGGACCACTGGCATAACTGAGCTGGACATGAGTCGCATCTCTCTGCAGGATCAACAGGCTTTTGTTATCCCATGACCAGTGGTCAACATCGGGTTGAGAATAGGAAGGCATTTTATATTTTTGTATCAGAGCATTCTTGTTTTTCTCGTAAACCTTGAGGTCGCTGTAGGTTACATCGACCCGATAGAGTCTCTTTGACTTTGGAGTGAAGAAATAGGTAAAAATCGCTGGGTAATCCCAATAGTTGCCAGAGGCATAAAGCGCATAAGGGGATTGATCTGTGCTATCCTTAAACCATTGGTTCCCGTCCTTCTCGATCGCCTTCTTGACCTCAATCACAGAATTACCCCAGTTCGAATTCATGAATGGACCGAGCGGGACTGGTGGCTCTTTCGAAACCCAAACCCGTGCCGGGCAACCCGAAAGAAAAGCTAACAGAACAGTAAACATAAATATCATTTTTATAAAATACCTCGAATCCATATGCACTCCTTTCCTCAATATCCCCCTGTTCGTGATGCCGCCATATTCCTTATTTCGAAAATGGGGTCTCAATTCATCTCCAGACCATATGCCCACCCTGTGGATGGTGAAAGCGTTTAGGGACCGCAATGCATGGCCTCCTTTTTGATAAGAAATTACTAAACCATGAGGGGAAAGTCAACCCTTCGACTCCCCAGCATAAATGCTGGGGCTTGCCCCTCGGCCCGAGCGACTCGACTGAGCTCGCCGAAGTCTCAGGCCGAGGGCTCAGGGTTGACCCTGAGCGGTGCTTTACACCCCGCCCTGAAGGGCGGGGCTTGGCGCCGCC
>CAZFJD010000108.1:0-9981 GCA_964518775.1 uncultured Syntrophaceae bacterium | reverse complement strand
GGCGAGATTCGGGTCAGTAAGGTTCCTTCCACTCCTGATGACCCCACGGAGGGAATCGGTAGGTGTCTCCAAGAAGGGAAACTTGATTTAATCCGATTGAAAAGGTTCATTCACGGAACGACAGTGGCAACGAATGCGGTTGTGGAAAGAAAAGGAGCAAAAACAGCTCTTATGACTACTAAGGGATTTAGGGATATCATTGAGATTTGTAACGATAGACGTTATACAGGCGGGTTGCTTAATCCTAAATGGGTTCGCATGAAGCCCTTTGTTCCCCGGCCTCTGCGGTTCGAAGTTGACGAAAGAGTATCGTATAGAGGTGAAGTATTGACTGAGCTGAAAGACAGGGAAATCGTAGCACTCATTGAAAGATTCAAAGAGCTAAAAATCGAATCGGTTGCCGTCTGTTTCCTCCATTCCTATACAAATAGGAGTCATGAGGAAAGGGTGGGGGAACTGCTGGAAAGGAACCTACCCAATGTGCCCTGTTCACTGTCAGCGGCAACAGTTCCGGAATACCGCGAACTTGAAAGATTTATGACTACTGTTCTTAATGCCTATATTGCCCCACTCCTAAAGGAGTACCTCGAGAAACTCGATAAAAATCTCCGTCGTAATGGCTACAAATTCGGACCTTTTTACATGACCTCCAGCGGGGGTGTTGTCACAGAAAAAACCGCCGCAGCCTATCCCGTGAAGTTTATCCTTTCCGGCCCAGCTGCGGCGGTCATAGCAGGAGTATTCTTGGGGAAAACGCTGGACATGGGGAATCTCATTACCTATGATATGGGAGGTACAAGCACCGATGTCTGCTTGGTAAAAGACCTTAAACCACTTATCACCACGAACCGAGTTTTCTTAGCCTACCCTATAAAAACATCTCAAATTGATATAAACACCATTGGAGCTGGCGGAGGCAGCATTGCTTGGGTTGACGCCACTGGAGCATTAAGAGTGGGACCCCAAAGTGCCGGGGCTGTTCCGGGTCCTATGTCGTATGGCCTCGGAGGAATTGAGCCTACAGTGACTGATGCCAATTTGCTCCTGGGCAGGCTCGGCCCAACCACCCTCTTGGGTGGCACCATGACCCTGAATCGACAGGTAGCGGAGAAGGGGATTAAACCCCTTGCACAAAGGGTTGGGATCCCAGATATTTATGAATTTGCTGAAGGTATCCTAAAGATTGCTATCACGAACATGTGTGGGGCCATACGTGAAATTTCTATTGAACGGGGGCATGACCCCAGGGACTTTGTCTTGGTTTCTATGGGTGGGGCTGGACCTTTACATGCCATTCCTATTGCTGAAGAGCTGGGGATTCCAAAGATTATTGTACCCAACTATCCAGGAAATTTTTCTGCTTTTGGACTGGTGGTGGCTGATTTGAAACACGATTATGTAAAAACGTATCTTACCCGGCTGAGGGAGGCGGATTTATCCCGAATCAGAAGCTTTCTAAACGAAATGGCCGAGGAGGGATGCAGAGACTTATTGAGCGAGGGGCTTACAAAAGAAAGGATAAGCGTGAGCTACTCAGCGGATATGAGGTATCTGGGGCAGGCCTTCGAACTCAATGTCCCTGTAACGCTCGGCATGGAAATTCCACATCTGGAAACAGCCTTTCACGAAGTTTATGACAAAGCTTACGGATATGCGAGGGAAGGGGCTGACGTTGAGCTGGTAAATCTCAGAGTTGTTGCTACTGGGCATGTTGATAAACCCCTATTCTCCCCTATTAGTAAAGAGGGTAGAAGATTAACCGATGCAATAAAAGAGAAGCGAAGGGTTTACTTCAGGGGGAACTTTGTCAACTGCCCGATTTATCAGCGTGAGCTTCTTCCGCTAGATGTTTCCATTGATGGACCCGCTATCATTGAAGAGTATGGTTCGACGACAACGGTCTTCCCTGGTTGGAAGGCATCTTTGGATAGCTTTGGACATCTCATTCTTGAAGCATAGGGGAGTTAGAGTGTAATGGCACAGTCAAATAAGAAAATCGATCCCATAACTCGAGAAGTGATCCAATTATCTTTTGTTAATATTGTACGGGAGATGAGGGCCACTTTGGTAAGGACAGCTTACTCGCCTATCCTTTACGAGACTCGTGATTTCTCTTGCGGCTTGTTAGATGCCAAAGGTCAGCTCATTGGGATATCCGAAGATAATCCCAATCACATTTTTCCATTGGTTGTCCAGTCCAATACGATCCTGAAAAAGTTTGGAGAGGACATCCACCCAGGCGATATCTTCATAACGAATGATCCCTATTCCGGGGGAACGCACCTTAACGACGTAGCAGTGTTGTACCCCTTTTTCTTTGATCATATATTCAGCGCTATCATTGCTGTACGTGCCCATTTTACCGATGTCGGCGGGTCGACTCCAGGTAGTATTTCCGGCAAAGCAACCTCAATTTACCAAGAAGGTATTCAGATTCCTCCAGTTAAGATTTGTCAAAGAGGCAAAATGGATACGTGCTTAATGGAGGTCATTTTTTGTAACATGCGGCTTTCTAAGGATAGGGAAGGGGATTTCCTGTCCATGCTTGACACGTGCCGGACAGCCGAAGTGAGGCTAAAGGAGCTTTGGGCCAAGTATGGCACTGAGACGGTGAAGAGGTACATTGACATTATCCTCGACCGCTCAGAGAAGCATATGAGGCAAATCATTTCTGACATCCAAGATGGGACATGGTATTATGAATATTACTTAGAAAGCAGCGGCACGTCCGCCGAGCCCGTGCCCATTAGAGCTAAGATGGAAATCAAGGGCGACACAATGACATTCGATTTTACTGGCACAGCCCCCCAGGCGGTTGGTCCAACGAACTTAGGACCGGCTGAAGTGCCAACAGCCACCTTTATAGCCATAAAAAGTCTTCTCGATCCCCTGTCACCCATTAACAGCGGTAGCTTTCGCCCGATTAAATTCATAAATCCCGAAGGAACTTTCATAAACGCAAGACATCCTGCGGCATGTGGAGGGTGCTCAGAAGTAAGGCGGTGTGTGATGCTTCTGGTGAATGCCCTTATTTCTCAGGCTAACCCCCGAGTTGCGACAGCAGGAATGAGAGGTGGAGCTAACCACACAATGATTGGAGCGTGGGATCCAGTGAAAAAGAAAAATTTTATTTATTATGAATATCTTGACGGCGGGTGGCCAGCGAGCCTCGGCATTGATGGTAACCATTGCGTCGCTCCTTATGAGGTTGCCGATCGTTCCAGCTTTCATCCAGTGGAGACTCTTGAGAATGAGCAAGGAGTGAGAGTCGAGAGTCTGGAGATGAGAATGGATAGCGAAGGTGCTGGTTACAACCGGGGCGGGTTAGGGATGGTAAGGAGAGTGAGGAATCTGGGCGAACGGGCTCTCCTATCCATAGAGGGAGAGAATGCAATTATCCCCCCTTATGGGGTTTCGGGAGGCTATTCTGCGGCGCGTTTCATTTGGACTATCATACGTAACGGTGAAAGGATTTCACCATCAGATGTGCCTGGCAAAGTAGAGGGTTTTCCTTTAGAGGATGGTGATATCCTTGAGATGCAGTCAATGGGTGCTGGTGGGTATGGGGACCCATTGGATCGGGAAGCGGAGTTGGTGAAACAGGATGTCATAGACGAGTATATTAGCGAAGGGAGGGCTCGGGAAGTTTATGGCGTTGTTATGGCTAATGGTGAGGTGGATCTGGTTAGAACTGAAGAATTAAGAGAGCAACTAAGGAGACAACGAATTTACCTCCAGGTGATAGCCAGCGAAGCGGATGAATATGATAAGGGTGGTTGCCGTGTCTGCTTGCTGAGTAGCCAGCTCGCCATGCAATTAGGGGTCACTTCTGGTGATCTTGTAGAATACGTAGCTAAGGAAGGAGCCCCGTTAAGAGCCTGGGTCAAGGTGTCAACCAATTTGATTGGAGACAAGAGCCCCCTGGGTCCTAAAGGAAGAGCAATTCTTAAGATCCGTGAAGGGGAAATAGCGGAGATTAGAGTCCTCGGGGGGCTACGACGTAAACTGGATCCAATCACTTGAAAAAGAGAGTGACCCCTCCAAGCCATTAAACTTAAGCAAAAGATCGAAGGCTGATCACCAGAGCAGATGACGGTAAAGGAAAAATGGCAAGCTGTAGCCTAAGGGAGCATTAATATATTGCTGAAGGTAAGAAGAACGAAATTTTTGCTCTGTTTTGGCGTCCCGTTAATAAATCACATGAGGAGGTAGGAGGTGAAGTTATTCGAATCTGCTAACATTGGGAAACTGGTACTAAAGAATCGAATAGTGATGGCTCCGATGCATATTGGCTCCATTTTAGAAACGGACGGCCGGTTGTCAGAACGAGGTATTGAATACTATGCTGCTCGTGCAAAGGGTGGGACAGGGCTACTAATCGCTGGCATGGTTCGTGTGGATCGTAAGGTGGAACCAATCCCTGACTTACAATGGACAGACTTTATGGCTGACAGAAGAATGTATATGTGGCGGATTAACGAGCTGGCTGAGGCTGTTCATGATTATGGAGCAAAGATGGCTCTCCAACTCACAGCTGGGTGGGGGCGTAACGCCTATCTCGAAGTTATCAGAAATGTTGGAGCTGTATT
Organism: uncultured Syntrophaceae bacterium; assembly: GCA_964518775.1. Lineage (GTDB taxonomy): Bacteria > Desulfobacterota > BSN033 > BSN033 > UBA1163 > JACAEX01. The sequence goes on along the minus strand of CAZFJD010000108.1, from coordinate 5,392 downwards.
CCCATCTGCCGCACCTTGTTTTCGGGATACCTCAATAATGGCTCGCGAGATAACAACGGAAGAAGTTGAGCACTTGGTAAAAGCCTTCGAAATTTCCGCTGAAATGGTTAGCAGGGCTGGAATAGACGCCATAGAAATACATGGTCATGATGGATACCTCCTTGACGCATTCACGGATGCGCTTTGGAATAAACGAACTGATAAATATGGGGGGGACTTAGAAGATAGGCTTAGATTTCCTTTGGAAGTGATCGAAGCTGTAAAGAGAGGAGCTGGGAAAAATTTTCCTATAATTTATAGGTTGTCTCTTACACATCCCATTGATGGGGGACGAGGGATTGAGGAGGGGCTTAAGATATGTCGCCAACTGGAGGGTGCCGGCGTTGACGCTCTTGATATTGATACGGGTTGCTACGAAGTGAGGTATTGGGCCATCCCACCAACGACTCAACCACCGGGTTGTATGGTCCACTTAGCAGAAAGTGTGAAGAAAGTTGTCAAGGTGCCGGTTATTATTGCTGGTAAGCTTGGATACCCTGAATTAGCAGAGAAGATATTACAGGAGGGGAAGGCTGACTTCATCGCTCTTGGGAGGCCCTTAATTGCTGACCCGGAGTGGCCAAATAAAGTGAGAGAGGGGAGATTAGAAGACATATGTCCCTGTATCGGAGAAAATGAAGGTTGCGTGGGCAGGGGGCAGCAGAATAAATACATCAGTTGCGCGGTGAACCCAGCATCAGGGAGGGAGAGAGAGCTTGCCATAAGACCAGCAGAAAAAGTGAAATCTGTACTGGTGGTCGGCGGAGGGCCAGCTGGCATGGAGGCGGCAAGGGTTGCAGCATTGAGGGGTCACAAAGTTACTTTATGGGAGAAAAGCGGTGCATTAGGAGGAAACCTTATAGCAGCCTCGGTGCCTGATTTTAAGGATGATTACAGAAAGCTATTGAATTATCTCTCCACTCAAGTTAAAAAGCTCGGAGTAAATGTTGAACTTAGAAAAGAAGCGACGCCTGAGCTAATCCAGAAGATGAAGCCTGACGTTGTTTTTCTTGCAACGGGTGGCACTCCAATCATTCCAGATATTCCAGGGACGCAAAAAGAGAAAGTAGTAGCTGCTGTCGATGTCCTTCTGGGTAAGAAACAAATTGGAGAATGGGCGGTTGTGGTCGGCGGTGGTCTCGTTGGTTGTGAAACTGCGCTATTTTTAGCACAAAGAGGTAGGAAAATTACAATCATAGAGATTTTAGATAGTGTAGCACCTGATTTGTTTTCGTCTAATCGCCAGCATCTTCTGAAGCTGCTTACTGAGGCCAATGTAAAGATTTTAACGGATACCAGAGTCTTAGAGATAACGGATGAAGGTATCGTTGTTGTTGATCAATATGACAAGAAAAGTACCATTGAGGCCCATACTGTTGTGTTTGCTGTTGGCTTGAAACCCGAAGATAAGATCTCGGGAGACGCTTTAAGGGATAAAGTACCAGACTTCCACATCATCGGCGATTGTACAGAGCCACGCAAGGTCATGGATGCCATTCGGGAGGGATTCCGTACCGCCCGCTTAATTTAAACCCTACCATTAGAGATGTATTAGCTGAGTAGATAAAAAGGCATTGGATTTGATATCATATTTTATTCGCGATCTAAATGAATTGAATGTGGTTCTGGGTGAATCGATTGTTTGTTCCGGCCTTGGTCGATCAGCATCTGAACTAAAGCAGATTGTCTAATATATATCTGGGAGGTCAATATGGAGGCGATCATTATACTTGATATGGTAAAGCATTTTGAGGGGAAGGAACATGTTAAGAGGATTATCCCAAACATCCAATCTGTAATAAAGGGGGCACAGGATGCGAAAGTGCCTGTGATCTACGTGTGCGATATGCACAGGCCCTCTGATAAACTCTACTTTGAGTTGAGCAAGTATGAGCCTCATTGTCTCATCGGTACAGAATCTGGAGAAGTCATCGACGAACTGAAACCTGAAAAACCAGATTTGATTGTGAGAAAAAGAAATTTAAGCGGCTTCCATGCAACCGACTTAGAGATCACTTTGAGGGCGATGGGGGTAGACCGGATTATTCTTGCAGGAGCCTCAACGGACGGATGTATTCTCTTTACTGGAGCTGATGGGTATCAAAGATATTTTCATGTGGTCGTGTTGAATGATTGTACTGCTTCAGCCCGCGGAACTGATTCACATGAATGGGCGCTTCGACTTATGAAAACCACAATGAATATTGAAATTCTCAGTTCGAAGGAGGCTATTCAAAAGTATCTGAAGCGTGGATAAAGAAACCAAGTTTTTTATGGAGGGGAAAATGGAAACAATCATTAAAGGAGGGAACCTTGTCATCCCATATTGGGGCATCCATAAAGCCGATATTCATATTAAGGGCGAAAAAATCCATGCCATTTCAGAATCGATTGAAGATCTCAAAGGGAAAAACATTATAAATGTAAAAGGAAAGTTTATCTTTCCGGGCCTCATTGATCCCCATGTCCATTTGGGCAATACCTTTCCTTTCTTTGAAGATGTCAAGAGTGAGACCCTCTGTGCTGTGGCTGGAGGGGTAACGACGATCCTTGTCTTCTTAAAAGCCGCTCTATTCGGTTCCGGGTTCCCTTCCTATCGGCAAGTCTTTAAGAAAGTCTTGGGAGATATGGCTGGTTTGGCTTCGGTTGACTTTTCTTTCCATTTTCATATTCCTCTTGAAACATATATTGATGAAATTCCTGATTATTTTAAGGAATACGGCATTCAGTCGTTTAAGTTTCATATGGGTTATAAGCCGAGCGAGAAAGAAATGAAAGATGAATACATCACCCAAAGGTTGCAAAAGATTTCTCCCGGTATCGATGATGGTGTCATCTATGGCATTTTAAAAAAGATTGGAGAAACCTCTCCTCCTCCTCTTGCTCTTGTGCATGCGGAGGCCGATGATATTATAAAGCGGACCACTCAGTCCTCTATGGAGAAGGGGCTTTTCGGTTTGAGAGCATGGGATGCTGCACGGCCAGATTTTGCCGAGGACATAGCCGTCATGAGGGTGGCTTATTTAGCAAGAAAGACGAATGCTCCTGTTTACATTGTCCATCTGAGCAGTGCCTTAGCCCTGGAGACCGTGCGAAACGAAAAAAGGCTGGGGACAAATATTATCGCTGAAACTTGCCCCCATTATCTCTCGTTAGCAAATGATGAAGCGAATGAGTATCAAGAGACCTTCGGAAAAGTCGCCCCGCCGATTCGCAGCAAGAAAGATGTGGAAGCGTTATGGGAGGGGATAAAAGATGGAACGATAAGTTGCGTCGGAACGGACCACAGTGCAAAGCCTAAGCAAGCCAAGACCAAAGACATCTGGAGTTCAATGCTGGGTATGCCTGGAATGGAAACAATGCTGCCTGTCATGATTACGGAAGGGACAAAAAGGCAAATTCCTCTCACACGGATTTCAGAACTCTGTTCTTACAACGCTGCTCGTATATTTCAGCTATTGCCAAATAAAGGGACAATCGCTCCGGGTTCCGATGCAGACTTAGTAGTTGTGGATATGGAGAAAGAGGTTGAGATTAAGGGAGAAAACTTACACTCAATATCTGGCTTTACGCCTTATGAAGGAAAGAGAGTGAGGGGCTGGCCCATGATGACCATGCTGAGAGGAAAAGTGATCTATGAGGATAGAAATATTCTTGAAAAAGGCCAAGGAAGATTTGTTCCTAGGTTTCCTGAAGGATAGAATGAGATGGATGTCCCTGTCATAGAATTCTTAAAGTTTCATCACAATAATTAATTAAAAGAAAGGAGGAAAGGATTATGTTAAAAGGCAAAAGGATGTTGGTGATAGGTCTTGTATTCATCGTATGGGCATTTTCTTCATTTGCATCCGCTGCTGAACCTTACCCTACTAAAGAGATTGAAATTATCGTCCCCTTTGCTACAGGAGGAGGCATAGATTTAATGTCCCGGTCCTTGGCGCCCAAATTGTCAGAGATTTTGGGGAAACCAGTTTTAGTGGTTAATAAGCCTGGCGCAGCAGGAACTGTAGGAACAGCCTTGGCGGTACAAAGGAAACCAGACGGTCATACGTTGTTTTCACTTTCCCCTTCTTGCATCCTCTTCGCTCCTAATTTTCAAAAGGTACCTTTCGATCCCCTTAAAGATATAACCTACATCGCAGGATGGGTCGATCAGCCTTTTGGAATTCAGGTTCGTGCAGACGCTCCATGGAAGACGCTTAACGATCTCATAGACTATGCTAAGAAGAACCCCGGAAAGATCAAGCATGCACATCTAGGGACCAATAGTCTAGGGCACATTTATATGGAGGCAATTGCAAAAGATAGAGGAGTGAACTGGATCCATATTCCTTATACGGGAGATGGCACTACTGTCCCTGCTCTCTTAGGAGGCCATGTAGATGTTGCTACCATTGCGGTTGCATGGGTTCCCCATGCTCGATCAGGTCAAATACACCCGCTGGCTATGTTTGGTGCGAAACGATTTAAGAGCTTTCCGGACACTCCTACTTTGAATGAATTAGGCTTCAACTACTATGCAGGGGCTGCAGGTTTCCTCGGCGTAGGAGCTCCAGCGGGCCTTCCAGAACATCTTCGTAAAAGGCTTGAGGATGTTTTCGAAAAAGCGGTAAATACTGATGAGTTTAAGAAAACTACAGAAAACCTTTCCTTAGAAGTCTGGTTCCGATCTGGCCCTGAACTTAAAAGGTCTGCAGAAGAGGGGCTAAAAGCGATTGATGAAATGGCGAGAAAGGTGGGGCTAAAGTAGTAAAAGATGAACATCGGTGGATGGACTATTTAAGGGGCGGGATTGTCATGTAGAAAAGGAGAACATCATAAGTAGAAATTAGTCTATCCCAGGTCCGAAATTGTCTATTGAGTTTATTGGTAAGGTTTCGAGATATGAATCGCTATGACTCCAAATCTAGCGTGATTTGGTTTCTCGTGGCTAGTGCGATCATTGTTTGGTCCTCTACAACATTGAAGTTTGGGACCTTCAGACATCCAGGTCCTGCTTTCTTGCCTACACTCTGCGGTGTAATTATTTTGGGTTTAGCCACCATCGTATTTTTCCAATCAAAGAGAAAAAAGAAAGAGATTTCAGGGGAAAGATTACTTGAAAAAAGATCTTTATTCAATATTCTACCTACCATCGGGATTTTGATTATCTATGCTTTTATCTTAGAACGTTTTGGCTTCATTTTGACAACGCTTGTTGTCATGTTTTTTATTTTTAAACAGATCGCTCGTGGGACATGGTTTGGCTCAATTCTCGAGTCGTCGATTGTAACTGGAGCTTGCTATTTAATTTTTGGTTACATGTTAAAAATTTCCCTCCCGAAGGGATGGTTAGGCATCTGAGAACGAGGGC
>CAZFJD010000107.1:9167-10022 GCA_964518775.1 uncultured Syntrophaceae bacterium | reverse complement strand
CAGAGCCCGTGATTAATACAGGGGGGATGAGAAATGTTCTTGTTGGTAACATGATAATAACCTCCTCATTTTAGATCGAGTCAATCTGTTACTAAACTTGATATTAATGGAGCTAATGGAAGGTAGACAATAGTGGAAATTAAACCTATCATTTAAAGCATAATGAATGGAATACTTTCTACTTTTTGTGTCATTTAAATTTTTCCTTCACCCCTTTTGAATTTGAAAGGCCGCAGAGGACATCCAATGCCACATTTCGTCTTATTTTCTATTCGTCTCTCCATATTCTTTACTTTTCTAATGCTGATGTATTCTTAACATTTGGCCCAGGCCCTTCTCTAAAGCCTTTTCATAGACCGATGGAAGAATAGCTGCGTACTCCCCCCAGATACCCAGGGCTATGAAAAGGATGATTTCCCTATCGTTTTGGCGACCTGATCTCTTTCCTCCTGCGATCTCTGGCCACTCGGCATAAACATTCTTCTGTGAAAGTCGGCCTGATTGGACCAGTTGGACAATTTCATGCACTCTCGGGCTCAGATATTCCCAATTGTCCACAATGAATTTATCTACCTGAAGAATCAATTCAGGATCGATTTCCTGAAATGTTCCTAATTTGGCTACAAAAGTACCAGAAGAGAGCCAATCCCGCTTCACCATCACCGCCCTCCCCGTTGTAACAGTAAAAATGATATCCGATCCCTTCACCGCCTTCTCATTTGACTCAGGAAGGATAATCTTCACCTTGTGCCTCTCTCTCATTTCTTCAGCATATCGTTCCGCTATATTGCGAAAGCGATCTACAATCCTCACCTCTTCAATCTTGAAGACCTCCATGATTGAGTCCAGGTGGGT
>CAZFJD010000107.1:6640-9157 GCA_964518775.1 uncultured Syntrophaceae bacterium | reverse complement strand
GCCAGATACTTTGCCGTGATCGCCGAGGAAGCGCCTGTCTTGACCCCTGTGATCCAGGTAGCCTCCATGAAACAGACCGGTATCCCTGTTTTAGCTTCAAAGAGGATGACCAACGAGTTCGTCGGTGGAAGTTTATGTTTCGCAGGATTATCTGGGAAAAGGGTGAATGTTTTTACAAAGCCATATTTATCACCTTCGATATAACCTGCGAAGGGCTTGATGAATCCGTCTGGACCCAGATTCATGTAGAATTTACTTCCAACGACTTTACCCTGCCCATCTGCAACAATTCCTCTCTCTGCCAAACGAACAGCTTCCTTCGTAGTCATACACTGTTTAACGTCGTCCTCCGTCAGGTAAAGCAACTCACTGCCCAATTTCATCTGATTCTCCTTTCTTTAAGTTCTTTCCATCCAATTATATGAATTCAGAATCCGAAGAGGCAATCTGGTCATCCGCCTTTCTCTCTTTCCTTAAATTCAACCGAATCAAAACTACAAATCTTCTTGTCAATTTCTTTCAGTATCTTTTTTCCCGTGCAAAGAAGATTCCAAGATTTCTTGGAGTCTGTCTATTGAGTTTGGATCAAAACCTATGCACGAATCCACAAGAGAACTCCAGGCTTCGAACTGATCTTTTCCCTCGCGATCACCTCCTGCCCCTTTTTACCCTCTCAATCACCACAGGTTCCACTCTCTGTAACATACTGATGTTCACATATTTCTTATGTTTTTGAAAAATATTGATAATTTCCCTCCGAAATTAGGGTTCAATTTTTACTTTCGCACGGGATGGTCGCGCTGTGGAAAAATATTATCGAAGCAACTCTCTCGCAATCACAAGTTTCTGTATCTGATTTGTACCTTCGTAGATTTGGGTAATTTTGGCATCCCTCATCATTCTCTCAAAAGGAAAATCGGTCATATAACCATATCCCCCTGCGATCTGGACGGCATCTGTGGTAACCTTCATAGCCACGTCTGTGGCTAAGAGTTTACAACAAGCAGACATATACGTTTTTTGTGGATCATTCTGATCAATCAAATTGCAGGCCTGATAGGTGAGCGCCCGGGCTGCCTCAATCCCACATGCCATGTCAGCAAACATCCATTGGATCCCTTGAAATTCAGCTATCGGTTTACCGAACTGGATTCTTTCCTTTGCATAACGGATAGCTTTTTCCATAGCCCCTTGAGCTAATCCAACGGCTTGGGCAGCAATCGTGGCTCGTCCTCCATCAAGGGCGGCCATGGCGATTCGAAACCCTCTTCCTTCCTCTCCCAATAAATTCCCTTTTGGAACTTGGCAGTCCTGGAAAATAATTTCTGACGTAGGCGCTCCCCGGATTCCCATCTTCGATTCCACCTTTCCAACAATAAACTTCGAAACTTCTTTTTCAACAATAAAGGCACTGATCCCTCGGGTTCCTTTTGAAGGGTCCGTCATAGCAAAGACGATCATCGTTGTGACAATAGGGCCGTTAGACATAAAATGTTTCATTCCATTCAAAATATACTTATCCTTTCTCAATTCAGCCTTTGTGGTCATCATACTCGCATCTGAACCCGCCCCCGGTTCTGTCAATCCGAAATTAATGATCTTTTCTCCGCTGGCGATCGCCGGACCATATTTCCTCTTTTGATCCTCAGAACCAGCAATCATGATCGGGAGCGTTCCCAAACATTGAACTTGAATAATAAGGGATGAATTGACGCAAACCCGAGCCACTTCTTCTATAGCAATACACACATAGATATGTTCTGAGGTTTGCCCGCCATAGGCTTCAGGGATACACAGGCTAAGAAAACCCTGCTTTTTAAAGAGTTCGAAAATATCCCATGCGAACTCCCCGGTTTTATCAATCTCAGCAGCCCTCGGTTCCACTCTTTCATTGGCCAAGCGCCTCACACTCTCTTTAAATCGTCTCTGTTCTTCGGTCAGTTGGTAATACATCGCTTACCCCCTTCTACTTTTTTCTCATCAGTAAACTGGTCGATCCAAGTATTACAATTGATAAACAAATCAGTAGTGCCGAAACAGCAGCAATTGTTGGATTAATTTCACTCCTTACGTCCATCCACATCTTTACAGGGAGGGTACACCTCCAACCACTGATAAACATCGACACCACCACTTCATCGAAAGAGATAATAAAGGCAAAAAGAGCACCTGAGAGAACGCCTGGCCGAATAATGGGTAGAGTGATTTTAAAAAAAGTTTTCAATCTATTGGCCCCCAAACTTAGAGAAGCATACTCTATCTCCATGCTATAGTTAATTAATGAAGCCGAAACTGTTACGGAAAAAGGATTGTCGTTTTCCCTGAGCCACTTGGACCTAAAAGGGTTATAAACTCCCCCTCATTAATATCTAAAGATACATTATCTACCGCAACCACTTCTTCAAACTTTTTGGTAATATTTGCCAATCTTAAAATATCTGTTCGAGATTCCATATTCTTTTCATGATTCCTTTTGTGAAAATTAGATAATCATCCGAACATCCACCACCTGGGAAC
>CAZFJD010000107.1:0-6630 GCA_964518775.1 uncultured Syntrophaceae bacterium | reverse complement strand
CTCGAAACCAAGACAGGATTCAAATCCAACTCCTTCACCTCAGGGTTTTCCATAGCCAACTGCCCAACTCTCAAAAGGACCTCCACAATCGAGTCGATGTCCTTTGGCTTCTGCCCCCTCACACCCCTCAAAATCTCGTACCCCTTCGTCTCCTGGATCATCTCATAGGCGTCTGTCCTCGTTAATGGTGCAACCCTAAAGGATACATCCTTCAATACCTCAACAAAAATCCCCCCCAATCCAAACATGATCACCGGCCCCATCGTCTGATCCCTCGAAAATCCAATGATCACCTCAATCCTATCATCCTTTAAATAAGGCGAAACTGTGCAACCCAAAATCTTCGCCCCCTTAACCCTCTTTTCCACGTTTTCTATAATCTCCCTAAAAGCTTCCTTCACCTCAGCTTCATTGGTAAGGTTTAACTTCACACCCCCAACCTCGGTCTTGTGGATGATATCCAAAGAAAGGATCTTTAAAACGACTGGAAAACCCATCTCCCTGGCCGTATCCACCGCCTGACCCTCATCCGACGCCAATCGCATCGGACATAAAGGAACACTATATCTCGATAGGATCTCTCTCACATCTAACTCCGAAACAAAACTGGCCCCCTTCTTCAAAATTCTGCTCACCACCTCATCCCTTTTAGACAAAACAGCTTTAGAAGCTCTCTCTTCATTTTCTCTCTCAATCGCCCGCTGCCGAAATCTCCCATACCGATATAACAGACTCATACATTTTGCCGAAAAGTCAACAGATTCATAAACCGGAATTCCGGCTTCCCTCAACATATCTAATGATTTATAGTCATCTCTCGCGTATGGGGTATGGACGATGACGGGTTTATTATATTTCTTGACTATTTTAATAATTTCCGACGCCGAATTCTCATATGAGTTCTCAGGTGTCACGAGATCTACTCGGTATCCTCCAAAAAGTCCATAAATGATTACTCCGTCAATCGCATTATCATCAAAACATATTTCCAAACACTTCTGATATATTGAGAAGTCTAATTCTTCAGAGGCACCAACCCAATCAATAGGATTTTTCACCACTGACCGCTCGAGAAGGACTTTTCTTAGTTTTTTTTGGGTTTCGTCTGATAAAATCGGAACTTCTAAACCATGTCTTTCAACTGCGTCAGCCAGCGTCGTCGCATGCCCTCCACCTCCTCCGATAAGGGCTATCCTGTTATTATAAATAATCGGTGCATTAGCTAATGTGTTAGCAATGTCAAGCATTTCATCACAATTCTCCAATCGAATTAAACCAATCTGGTTGAAAAATTTGGTATAAACTTCATCAGCACCTGTTAAACTTGCAGTATGAGAAAATGCAGACCGTGCACCAGCCTTGGTCGATCCAGCCTTATAAACAATAATGGGTTTAACCTTGATCGTTTCTTTAGCCACTTCAAAAAACGCCCTGCCATCCTTTAACCCTTCCAAATACATCATGGTGACCTTAGTTGAGGGGTCATCTTTTAAATAAGATAGGTATTCATGAAACTTAAGGTCTATTTGATTGCCAACACTAATGTAATTGCTAAGGCCTATTTTTTTATTTAGAGCCTCATGAAACATGGCCAGGGCTAAATTACCGCTTTGGGCAACAAATGCCAATTTCCCCTGAGGGGGGGTTTCTAGAGCTGTTAGATTTAGATTTACTGAATTGCTTAGCATTCCCATACAATTTGGTCCGATAACACGTGTTCCTCCCTCTTTTGCTATTTCGATTATCTCCTCTTCGAGTTTCCTTCCCTCCTCATTTAATTCTCCAAACCCTACAGTAAAAACTATTAAACAACTGACTCTCTTTTTTGCGCAATCCATTGCTACGCCTTTAACCGATTTTACCGGTAACGCACAAACTGCTATATCGATTGGTTCCTCAACATCTATTAAACTCGGGTAAACCTTCCAACCCAGTATTTCTCCCCCTCTCGGATTGATAGGGAAAACCTTCCCCCTATACCCGCCATCAACTAAAGTTTTGATCATAATGTAGCCCCATTTATTTACCTGGGTTGAAGCACCAACGATGGCTACTGATTTAGGGTTAAATATAAAGTCTAATTTGCTCATTCTAAAACTCCTTTCCCCTTCAAAAAAAATTATTTCTAAAGCCTTTTCCAAAACCTTTTGCAATCAGTTAATCTATGACGATTCTTAAACCAATAATCCACCCCGGTCTAGAACCTCTATAAATTCTTAGTATGCCTTTTTTGAACTTTTAGAATCCGATTTCATTCTCACAATAGCATACGTAGCAAAAAGGAGAAACGAAAAGACAATAAGTAATGAGGAAACAGCAGAAATAGTAGGTGTAATATCAACTCTGATTCCCTCCCACATTACTTTTGGTATTGTTCCCTTGTACCCGCAAAGAAACAGCGCAATAAGGAGTTCGTCAAAAGAGGTAATAAAGGCAAATAAACCGCCTGACAAGATACCTAATTTAATGATTGGAAAGGTAACAAAATAGAAGGTTTTTAGTTTATTGGCTCCTAAACTCATGGCTGCGTATTCGAGCGTTTCATCAAATCCTTGAAGCGTAGATGACACTACGACAACGACAAATGGCGTCGCAATCGTAACGTGGCCAAATACTACCGCCCAATAACTTCCAATTAATTGGAGTTTGGAGTAGAAAAAATATAGCGCGATGGCAACAACAATTACGGGGATAATCATTGGAGACAAAATAAGAGAATAGAGCAGAGATTTCCCCCTAAATTTTCCTCTAACAAGGCTGAAGGCAGCAAGAGTTCCGATAAACGAAGAAATTAACATAGTTAAAATTCCGACTTTAAAACTTAAGTATGTGGCAGAAAGCCACTTATGACTCCCAAAATAATCTTCGTACCACTGTAACGATAAACTCTTGGGTGGGAACTCCAAATAGGTGGCGGAACTAAAAGAGATAGGAATGACTATGAAAACTGGGGCAACCAAAAAAAATAGAACCGTGCCACAAATAATATAAAGAGCACCCTTGAGAAATCGAATATTAAAAATTCTTCCTTTCCTCGTAGGCACTCCATGGTAAGAATTTACCATTATCTCATTCCCCAAATCTGGCTTAATTTTAGATACCGACTACTTATAAGAAAAATAATTACTATGACACTCAGCAAAATTAAGGCTAAAGCCGAACCCAGCCCCCAATTCAGAAACTCAGTGACTTGGAGATCGATTAACATCGATAGCATCATATCTTTTCTACCACCCATGAGGGCCGGGGTGATGAAGAAACCAATTCCCATAATAAACACCAGTAAGCATCCTGCCCCGACACCAGGCAGACTCAGGGGAAAAAAGACCCTCCTAAAGGTCTGAAAGTAATTGGCACCTAAATTTTGCGCAGCTTTCAGTAATTCCCTATCAATTCCCTTCATAACACTGAACAGCGAAAGAATCATGAAGGGGAGTAGAATATGAACCATTCCCACGGTAACCCCTATTTTATTGTACATCAAAGGGACAGGGGATGAGATCAACCCCAGTTTGATTAGCAAATTATTCAATACACCGTTGTATCCCAGGAGGACCATCCATGAATAGGTCCTTATCAGCACACTCGTCCAAAACGGAACCAACACCAAAACGATCATCCAAGCTAAATGCTTGCCACTTACCTCTGACATCAAATACGCCAGGGGATATCCCATGAATAGGCAAACAAGTGTAACAAGAAAACTGATTTTCAACGTATTGGTTAAGACATCGATGTAAAGACTCGTTTGAAAAATTACAATAAAGTTTTCTAAAGTAAAACCAGGTTTGAAAAAAGCAAGATAGGCCATTCTCAGCAGTGGGTAGAAAAATAGAACACTTAAGAAAAGAAGAAGGGGCCAAATTAGGAGTGTCCCTTTAAAAAAGGGTGCCGCCTTCATAATTTTTCCAGTTCTAAATGTCTGAATTTCTTTTAAAGATAGGCTTCGTCTTATTTTGCCCATAATTTTATAATCCAGCGATCATAAATTGCTTAGTATCGAAAAAAAATTGTGGGTTAGAGGGTTAGGATCATGTTTGGAATATGTAGTCATTTTAACATCCATTTATCCCATCTTTCTCTCATCTTCTCTATATTGTTTGCCCACCATTCATCATTCACATAAACCATTTTTTTATAGTTTTCTGGATAGGTGGGCATTTCCTTAGCCAGGTCAGCCGGAATATACTTGTAAATATCTTTGGCGGGGCCAGGATAAGGCATAATCCTCAGGAACGGTTCCCACAAATCACCCTTCAAAAAGAAGTTTAGGAACTTATGGGCATTCTCCTTATTTTTTGCACCCTTCGGGATAGACCATGCAGACATCTGTAAAAATCCGTCACCCCACTCAAGGCCAATGGGCCCCCCTTGAGAATATACTGCGAATGCCCGACCGTTCATCACCGTTGCTAAATCCACCTCTTTATCAGTCAGTAGTTGTGCTGGTTGGGCTCCTTCTTTCCACCAAACCGCAATATGGGGTTTGATCTCATCAAGTTTTTTGAATGCCCTGTCCACATCTATTGGATAAATTTTATCCCTTGGTACTCCGTCTGCAAGCAGAGCAATCTCCAAATTCCCAACAGGAGTATTTCGAATTGAACGTCGACCCGGAAACTTCTTGATATCCCAAAAATCGACTGAAGTTCTGGGATGATGCTCCTTCGAGTAAGCCTTGGTGTTGTAACAATAATTCGTTGCATAATAAACTAATCCCATCCAATAGGGCTGTATCCCCTCCGGAATACAGCCTTTTGACCTTGGTATTTTGCTATAGTCAAGTTGTTCGAGCAAACCCTCCTTAAGGGCCCTGTGCCTGGTCTCAGGAGGGTTTTCCATAATATCCCATTCAACATTTTTACTGTCCACCATAGCCTTCAATTTCGCAAAATTCCAAGGAGAGACAAACGTAACCTTTATCCCGGTCTCTTTTTCAAAAGGACTAATAAAACACTTCTTAACTGCATCTGCAAAAGCACCACCTGCCGCACAAATGACTAGTTCTTTCTCTGCAGCAAATGACAATCTTGGTATCATTATAAATAAAACCAGAAACAGTGAGAGACCCACTCCTAACAATTGCCATTTAAATGCCTTTTTCATCATTTTTTCTCCTCCTTTTCTTTAAAAATTGCTAATACCCTTCCCTCTAACCCACAAAACGAAATGTCTCCTATGCCCCCTTTCTTGAAAACTTAGACTAAAACCCCCTCTCGTATTCCCCATCCTATCTTCACCTGACTTCCTCTTGCAAAGATCTCCTCCTCGGAGATATTTTGCTGTTTGACAATCAGGGTTTTTCCTGGGTTGGTTTTCACCCTATATTTTGTGCTTTCACCTAAATAAATAACTTCCTCAACTATCCCTTCATAGATGTTTGCATATAAATTTGAATAATCTAGGCCGGATTCGAAGATAGAAATCTTCTCGGGCCTTATCACCAAATTCAATTGCTTCTCCAACAAACCAACATCAGAACATGCAATTTTAACCTCTAAATTCTCTGTTGTTTTCATGGTCACAATATCTTTGTCAATGCTCTGAATTTCTCCTGCCAATAGATTCGACTCTCCAATAAAATCAGCTACAAATTGATTATTCGGGTTCCTATAAATAGCTCCCGGATGGTCGACCTGTTCTATCGTCCCATGGTTCAATATGGCTATTCTGTCGGACATCGTTAACGCTTCACTCTGATCATGGGTTACATAAACCACAGTAATTTTCAACTTCTCCTGCATCCGCTTTATCTCAAGCTGCATCTGCTCCCTAAGTTTTTTATCCAAAGCGCCCAGAGGTTCATCCATCAATAATACTTTGGGATTGAATACTAAAGCTCGAGCAAGAGCAACCCTCTGCTGCTGTCCCCCACTCAGCTGTTTAGGAAATCTCTCTCCTAAGCCGGGCAATTCTACAAGTTCTAAGATAGGATTCACACGTCTAAAGATCTCTTCCTTGCTCATTTTTCGCATCTTCAATGAAAAAGCAACATTGTCAAAAACATTCATATGGGGGAATAAGGCATAGTGTTGGAAAACCAATCCAATATTTCGTCGAAAAGGAGGAACATTGGTGATGGGAACCTCATCGATATAAATATTTCCAGAAGTTGGAGTTTGAAACCCTGCAATCATCATCAGGATCGTAGTTTTCCCAGATCCGCTTGGTCCCAAAAGGGTTATGAATTCACCTTTTTTAATTTCAAGTGAAACATCATTTACAGCAATTACTCTATTATCAAAAATTTTTGTAAGGTGTTCTAATACAATGCTTGAACCAATTATTTTATTAAACATCATGCATTCCCTATATTGATGATTATCAGTATTACTCAGTATAAGAATCTATTTTTAAGTTAAGATTTATTTTCGATAATCTATAGTGCGTACCCAAATCTAGATAAATATGTTAGAGTGATGACAGAATTTTAGCCTCTTTGAAAGAAGAAAAAGGATCTTGTCATGAGACATCAACTAGCCAGTTACTAATGAGAGCATAAATTATTTGACAGGCTGAGGGATATTTTCTATATTCTACAGCGTGGAAAGAAATGTAAGGGCCTACTTCCAGCCCCGAAACTCTGCCAGGCCGCATAAAGTGTAAAACATTTTCTGCTCCCCTTAGTAA
>CAZFJD010000106.1:0-10167 GCA_964518775.1 uncultured Syntrophaceae bacterium | reverse complement strand
ACGACCCCCGTGTGAGCCACCCCGGTTTTCACTTCCAGACCGAGATTTCGCAGATGTTCAGCTACCACTTTAGAAGTGCGGAATTCACGGTTGGAGAGTTCGGGGTTCTGGTGAAAATCTCGGCGCCAGGCAATACATTTTGCCTCTACCGCTGAAGAAAGCTGATCAATCTTCGACCAAAGCACACTCGTTTTTTGCTCTTGGCCAATGACATTTGATGTGACAGCGAGCACCGATAGGAGCAGTAATACAGAAAACAGATACACCAATGATGAAGATTCCCTTGAAAAGATAATCTTTTTCTTTGTAACCATAATTGTCCCCCCTTTCTGATGATTTATGAAAGATAGATTTGAAAGGGCCTCCAAAGGAATCCATGTATTCCCTCGGAGGCTTCATAGGATCATTTTCTGAAAACCCCTTCTCATCAATCACTCCAAAAGGTTGAGGTTGGTTGCGAGGTTGATCTGGTATCCTATGGTCTGATGAAAGCCTACTAAATTTGAATCGAAACTTCAAGAAGAATTCTTTTTCATTGATTACTGCTTAAGATATTGTACTGTAGGGCGAAATTGGAAAAACACGACTTCAGAAAGAAATCAATATTATCTCCGATAGCATCTTTCAGGTTAAATATCAAATTCCCCTGTGTCTCCCCTTCCCCCCAATCACCCCATCTCCCTATCTCTTTCTTGGATCAGCCCAAAATCAATATGTCTTCTCTCTACATCGACCCGATCGACCCTCACCCTCACTTTATCTCCAATTTTGAAAGTCCTATGGGTTCTTTCACCCACGAGGCAATATCGCTTCTCATGATAATGGTAATAGTCGTCATGAAGGCTCGTCACCCTGACAAGGCCTTCTATAAAAATATCGTTTAGCTCCACAAAGAAGCCAAAGGCGGTGACGCCACTGATCACTCCTTCAAAGACCTCGCCTACTTTACCCTTCATGAAGCGGACTCGGTAACGGTCAAGGATCTCCCTCTCAGCCTCCATCGCCACCCTCTCTCTCTGGGAAAGGCGGTCTGCTTTTTTGGCCAACTCTTCCTCTGAGGCCCCTCCATCTCTTTTTGAGAGCACTCGCTTTAAGATCCGGTGGACGATCAGATCCGGATACCTTCGAATCGGAGAAGTAAAATGGGCATAAGCATCGGAGGCCAGTCCGAAGTGGCCCAAATTCTTGGCCGAATATTTGGCCCATTTCATTGATCGAAGGAGGATGTTATTAACCACCCTCTCCTCAGATCTTCCCTTCACTTCCAAAAGAATTTTCTGAAGCTCTTTAGGAGAATGCTCGGTCTCTTTTCTCATTTTATATCCCAAATGGGAAATGAATCGTCGAAACTCATCCATGGCTTCTTGTTGAGGAGGTTCATGGATTCGGTAGATGGAAGGAAATCCCTTCCCTTCGATAAGACGAGCGACAGCCTCATTGGCAGCGATCATAAATTCTTCGATGATCTGATGGGCCACATTTCTCTCTGCACGAATGATCTCCTCGGTCTCTCCTTGAAGATTGAGGATCACCTCAGGTTCGGGTAGATCAAAATCGAGAGCCCCCCTTTCCATCCTTCTCTCTCGAAGTCTCTGAGAGAGAGAAGCCATCCATTCCAAGGGTTCGAGAATCGCTTTAAACTTATCCCTCAACTCGGCATCCTCATCCACCAAGATCTTTCGCACGATGGTGTAAGTGAGCCTTTCCTTGCTTCGGATCACACTCGGATAGAACCGGACGCCCTTCTCCTTTCCATCTGCATCATACCTCAGTTCCACGGTGACGGTGAGCCGATCCATCCTGGGATGGAGGCAGCAGATTTCATTGGAGAGTTCAGCCGGAAACATCGAGATGGCACGATCTGGAAAATAGACGCTCGTGCCTCGCTGAAAGGCCTCTTCGTCCAAAGAAGTGTCTTCCTTTACGTAGTGACTCACATCAGAGATTGATACATAGAGCCTCATTCCCCCATCCTTCTCCTTCTCAATGGAGACGGCGTCGTCAAAATCTCTTGCATTCTCTCCATCGATGGTGAAGGTCGAAATGGATCTCAAATCGACCCGACCCTCATATTCCTGGGACGGCGGCGTAAGAGGAAGACTTCTCGCCTCTCTCAAGGCAGCCGAAGAAAATCGATGGGGAAGATCGTATTTGTGGATGATGATCTGGGGCTCGATCTCCGGATCATCCGGATACCCCAAAATATGAGTCACCCGACCCTCTGGCCTTGCCCTCTCGGTTGGGTATCGCGTGATCTCAGCAACCACCAATTGATTCGGTCTGGCCCTCTTCGTCTCACCATCAGGGATGTAAACCTCCTGGAGAATCCGCTCATCTTCCGGGATGACGTAAGAATAATGCTTGGCCCTCATAAACTTGCCCACGATCTTGCGGAATGCCCTTTCCAGAATCCGGATGACCTTCCCTTCCCTCCCTTTCTTCCGGATCGACTCCACTCTGGCCACCACCCGATCTCCGTGCATGGCCTCCTTGAGATTTCTGGGACTGATAAAGATATCTTCTTGTCCCTCTTCTTCTGGAATGACGAAACCATACCCATCAGGATGGCTCCTGATCTTTCCCACAACCAAGTTCATCTTTAGAGGGAGGCCATAACGATTTCCTCGAATCCTGACGACCTTTCCCTCATCTGCCAGATCCTTTAATAACTCTCTTACCCTCCTTCTGAGTTCCTTCTTCACTGCCAAATGGCGAAGGATCTCTCTCACCAGAAGGGGTCGATCCTCTTCTTCCATCAACTGGAGGATCTCTTCTACAGAAAGATCTGAAGGCCTCTCCCTAACACTTCGCCTCTTCTTAGCCATCCTATGACACCATCTCTCAAGATTTTAAATTTAAAAAAGGGCCGCCTGACGACCCTTTTTTTACGAAAGTGGAATATTGCATTCCAGACTTATATTCTTACTCCCCTGGAGAATCCCATCATCCCGAAAAATAAAGGAATAAGAACGGCCACAACAATGCCGAGGCCAATCCCCACAATGAGGGGAAGAAGAACGGCTAAGATCGCTCTTCCAGTATTGATACCATGACCCTCCCTTACGCCAAGAATGGTCAGGATCAGAGTATAAATGCCACCGATAGTACTCCCTATAAATGGAACTATTCCAAAAAGGTATCCGGCGAAGGAATAGGAGATCGCACGAAAGGTTGCCTCAAACCCTTTCTTATTCCCACCCACGATCATGAGGCAGAGATGTGTCACACCGCTTCCGATCACGATCGATAAGGCGGCCATAAAAGGGAGAGCAACCACAATAACAATGAAGTAGAAGCGGAAAGGAAGGGCCGAAAATTTCTGAATGGGAAACCACCGTGAAAAGAAGAACCATTGCCAGAGAATCGATCCTCCGAATCCGATGATCCCTGAGATCATCCCATAAATCAAAGGAGCCCAGTACCCCTCGCCTGCAGCGACGCTCCTGAAGAAACGTGTCGGAGAGAAAAGGGCATCCCGTGTCGTCCTGAAAAAAGCGCCGATGAATCCCTCGCCGCTCTCCCATGATGTCCCTTGCTCCTCTGATGAAATTTCTCGAACCCTGCCTTCGTACAAGGGGGCCATCTCCTGGCGCTGGAAATATTTTGAGATGATGATACCACATTTGATACACTGATCATTTTCAGGTTGCTCAAATCCACATTGTGGGCAGGTGATCATCGGTCCAGTATAGGGTTTCCTCTCAGCCGTAGGTTCACGGACTGGCTCAGGCGAAAGTTCGAGGACTTCGCTGAGTGGTTCCCCCTCAACTCTGATTCTTCCTCCGATCTCTTCAAAGGCTCTGACGTACTTCTCCATCTCCTCTTTTGAAACACCCTTTTTTACAACAATGGGAACCCTCTGCAGTAGACTCTCTGCCTTTTCGGAAGAGAGATTAAACTTCTTCTGGAGACCTTTGACCAAGCGAATCTCCTCTTCCGAACCAGCTACGGCCAGACCCAAAAAGATCACCTTGTACGACCCCACCTCATCGCCTCCTTCTCAATATCATCAAGAATTCGGTTGTTGTTACCACATTCGGCCCAAAACTACAAGAGTTATTATGGTCAATGAATGTCAAATACCAAAGCCCAAATGGCAAATCAGATCCAAAATAGGTAAATGATGACTGGTGATCAGGAGAACTAATTTCCTGCATTTGAACTTTGAAATTTGAACTTGAATCTATCTCAGCAATTGTTATATCGTTCGAAATATAATATACAACGACTCGGCGGTAACGAAAATCGACAAGAAAAGGAGGCCCCATGTTTGAAACGCGATTGACCAAACTGCTCGGTATCAAATATCCGATTGTCCAGGGTGGACTCCAGTGGCTTGCGACAGCCCAGCTCGCTTCTGCTGTGTCAGAAGCAGGTGGATTAGGAATCATCTCCAGTCTCTCCTTTCCGGATCGCGATACTCTGGGAAAGGAAATTCGTCTGATGAAAGAGATGACTGAAAGACCCTTCGGTGTGAATCTCTCCATGCTACCGGAGTTAACCAAGGCCGACAGGACCGAGGAGATTTTAGAGATCCTCTTAGAGGAAAAGGTTCCTGTCGTGGAGACTTCGGGCAGGAGCCCCGAACCCTTCATCCAAAATTTGAAAAGGGAGGGAATGAAACTCATCCACAAGGTTCCGTCAGCGCGGTTTGCAAAGAAAGCCGAGTCGATCGGTGCGGATGCCGTAACCATCGTCGGATTTGAGTGCGGGGGGCATCCCGGGATGGATGATGTCACTTCACTCGTCCTTATTCCGAGTGTGTCGAACTCCGTTCGCATTCCCATCATTGCCGGAGGTGGGATCGCCGATGCCAGGGGCTTCTTAGCTGCTCTGGCCCTTGGAGCCGATGGCGTGTTGATGGGAACACGATTTGTCGCCACAGAGGAATGTCCAGCCCATCCCAGAATCAAAGAATGGTTCACCAAAGCGAGGGAGACCGATACCATGGTGATTCAACGCTCCATTCGAAATGCGGCCAGAGTGATGAGAAACAGAGCAGCCGAAAAAGCACTCTCGATGGAGGAGAAGGGAGCCTCATTGGAAGAGCTTCTGACGGTCATCAGCGGCCTCATGGGTCGGAAGTCTCTCGATGAGGGAGATCTGGAGGGAGGCGTGATCGCCTGTGGCCAGTGTGTTGGATTGATCCGTGAGATAAAGAGCGTAAAAGAGGTCATTGAAGAAATTACCCAAGGCGCCAAAGCTATCCTTCAAAGGCTGAATAGCATGGTTAAGGAAAGGGGCCAAGGGGTCTAAGGTTCAATCCTTCCGATACTTCCAAAGCCAGAGCAGGCCAATGATGATCAGAAGGATTGGGAGAAAGTAGATTTTGATGATTCCGGGAAATGAAATATGGATGGAGTAATATCTCGCCCCCAAGATGAAAATCCCGATGATCGTCGTGATCCAGGCAGCCAGAGCCTTCCTGTTCCGGAAAATTCCTCCAACGCCAAGGGCAATGACTAACCAGGGCCACCCTTCCCGCAACCCGTATCCTGCGCCCATTCGATCCATAAGAATGAGAACGCCCATGACAATGAGAGCCAATCCTAATCCCATCTTCTGCCTCCTCTAAGAAGATCAATGCTCAATGGTCAATGGCCAATGATCATTGTTGATTGCTATTTGTTCATTTCTATCTATTCAATCACAAATCGATCTTGAACCTGCCCCTCCAAATCGACCACCTCAACGTTTATCCTTCCTCTCTCCACTGAGATCCAAACGTAATGGAAATATCCTCCCTGATCTGGGAGGGCATAGATCGGCGCTCCACCCCCTCCTGTGATGAGGTAAAGAATTTTATCCTTCTCTCTCCGATCATAGCGGTGGTCATCTGCTGCGAAGACCGCTGTCACTCCTGTTCTCAAGAAGAGCCGATGGAGTTCATCTCGGTCGGATGGGTATTTGTCCATCGCCTTCCCTGTTTTTAAACTATCCGGTGGAGGGAATAGGGGACGATGGAGAAATAAAAATTTGATTCGCTCTTTGGATGTAGACAGGAGGTTCTCTAACCACAACCACTGGTCATCGATGATCCTTCCTCTCCCTTTTTCTGAATCTAAGATGACAAAAAGTCCACCTCCTGCTTGAAAGGCATAATACGTCCTCCTTTCTGGGAGATGAAACTGTTTTCGATACATCTCCTCGCCTAAACGGGTATTGCCTGTTTCATGGTTCCCTATTACAGGGAAAAAGGGAAGATGGATCGGTCTTGAGATCTCAAAAAATGCCTGCCATTCTTTCGCATTGGGTTTGGCGATCATGTCGCCCAAATGGATGACGAAGTGAGGTTTTCGCTCCAGGATTTTCTGAATCAATTGAGTATAAACCCTCTCACCATCTCGACTGTCGCCAAGGACCGCAAATTGGAATGGAGGTTCGATCGACTTCACCCTCTCAACATTCTGACTGACTTCTCGGATCGATGCCGCATAAACAGAGGAGCAGATGGCAAGGAGGATTAAGAGAAGCGCCAGGCTCTTGGTCAGTTTCCTCTTCATACAATCCTCTTGAAATTTATCTAAGGATCGTTGTATCGTTAGCCCGTTAGAAAGAAAATGTTCATTCCTTGTTGAGGGCAGGGTTAAAGCCCCCCGTCCTTCATAACGGGGTTTACCTAAAATTATATTTTCCATACACTATTTTCGATAGAAACGCAATTCTGAACCTCATGGAAAGGCGAAGATAAGAATGGACCCCAAATTAGTCAAACAGTTCATTATTTTTCTGCTTATCCTTTTCGGATGGACCATTGTCATCCTGTTGGCAGGACCCAAATAATAAAGTTCGGGCTTTAAAGTCATTAGCCGCATAGTCGATTAGTCTGATAGTTGGATAAATAATTGGTCCCATAGTCAAATAGTCATTGGTCGCGTAGTCAGAAAGAGAAAAATTACCAGACTGAAAGACCATGAGACTTCAGTCTCCGAACTAAAAAGGCGGGGACCTTTATGTTTAAAAGAACGGTTCTCTTTATCTCAATCTGTTCCCTCTTCTCCCTTATCTTCTATCTTTCCATTGCGCGTTCCGTGAAGGAAACCGTTCCAAAAGGAGATGCCTCCTGTTTTGAGTGTCACGAAGTGATTAAGTCACTCAAGATGGGAAATAAACATATTGCTCTTCCCTGTGCGAGGTGCCACAGCAAACTTTCGGAGCACCTGAAAGAACCTGAAAAGCTTCCTGAAACGAATTTGGAACCATCGCTCTGTGGCAGCTGTCATCGATTCCAATATGAGACCTTCATATCGGTCAATCTTAAGTCAAAGGCCAAGGTTGAAAAAGCCACAACCACGAGCCGGTCTCCAACTTTTGACCAACTGATGATGCCCCACGGCTTCACCAAGGAGCATGATGAACCCCGATCTCATGTCTTCATGCTTATTGACCACCTCCTGGTAGATCGCGCCTATGGAGGAAGATTCCAATTAAAGAGTTGGAAGGACATCACCAAGCCAGGAAAGGCATGGGACGTCTTGATCGATACGGGAAAGGACATTGCACAGACCGCAAAGGCAGGAAATACGGTCTGTCTCACTTGTAAAACCACAGATGCTATTTTGAAGTGGCCTTACATGGGTGACCCAAACCCTACAACAGAGTTGAAGAGGGGAGGAAACCCGGCTGCCATCTTCATGGCTAAAAAGTACCTCACCAACCCCATGGGTTGCATCCATTGTCACGATCCTCATGCGGCAAAGCCGAGGGTTGTGCGGGACGCACTGATTGAGGCTGTGGTCGACCGGCGAGAAGGAACCTATCCTTACGACAAAGAGAAGAGTAAGAAGTTGACCATGACGAAAGTAGAGTTTCAACGGGACGGAAAGCCCTTCAGGGCGATCGGGATTCTTAATAAACCCGATTCCAACCTTCTCTGTGCCCAGTGCCATGTTGAATACAATTGCAACCCAGGGTTCGATCCAAAAACGGGTCTCCATATCGGGATGGACGATCGGAGGGCCAACTATTTTCCATGGGTCAATGTCTTTAACATCCAGAGAAGGTATGCTGAGATCGGGTTTAAGGACTTTCATCATGGAATCACTGGAGTGCCTCTCACGAAACTCCAACATCCTGAAACAGAAACCTTCTGGGGGAGCAAACACGAACGGGCTGGGGTTGAATGCAAAGACTGCCATATGCCTAAGGTTAAGGACAAAAGAGGAAAGTTGGCGACCTATCACGGCCAGAGAAGCGCAAGGTATATGCTGAGGGACACCTGCGTTCACTGCCATACTTACTGGACCCAAGAACAAGCCGAATATGAGGTCGATGCCATCCAGAACTACATTCGGGGAAAGATGAGAAAGGCCGAATTTTGGTTAGGGAAATTAATCGAGACTTACATGCGAGCCAAGGACATGGGAGTGAGAGATGATATTCTCCGAGAGGTGTGGCCACTTCACGACAGGGCTCACATCCTTTGGGAGTGGTGGACGGCTGAAAACAGCGATGGCTTCCACAACCCCCAACAGGCCAGGGAGTCCTTGGCCCAGTCGATCAATGTTTCTCAGGAGGGAATCAAAATCTTAGAAAAAGCCATCGAGGAGAAAAGGAGGTAATCTCCCCCCATCACCCTCTCCCCCTGCCTACCGCAGGCAGGCTTGGGGGAGAGGATTGAGGTGAGGGGTGTTAACCTTGAGCCTTCAGTGGTAAGTCTGGAAATTGCAGCTTGACAATCGGTTCTAATTAGTCTACTTTAAAGTAGACTACTCTGAAGAAGACAAAGGAGTTAAATTGACTTTCGTCAATCGCGAATCGGAGATTCAGTTTCTGCTTGACCGCATGACCTCAAATAAGGCGGAGCTCGTCATCGTTTATGGACGACGCCGAATTGGGAAAACCGAGCTTCTAAGAAAAGCTTTTTCTAAAGGGAAGGCGACTTATTTCGTGGCTGATCTTGGGGCAGATCAAGACCAGCGGAGAAGGTTTTCAGAGGCTGTTAATCTCTCCTATCCGAACCCCCTTCTCCAAGCAGACATGCCTTCTGACTGGGATGCCCTTTTACGATATATCATCACTCTTGCGGAGAATGGCAGGATCGTCTTGGTCCTTGACGAGTTCCCTTATCTCTGCTCAAGTGACCCGGCCCTTCCTTCAATTCTCCAGCGAATTTGGGATGAGGTAGGCAAAGATTCGAAGCTCTATTTGATTCTATGCGGGTCATTTATCAGTTTTATGGAGCGAGAGGTTCTGGGTCACAAAAGCCCCCTCTATGGTCGCCGGACCGGGCAGCTCCTGGTCCATCCCCTGCCACTCCGCACATTGAAAGGCTTTTTCTCAAGATACTCCCCGGAAGAAAGAATCTCGGCCTACGCCATCCTTGTAGGAGTGCCAGCCTACCTGATTCAATTCACTGATAAACTTTCGATACGTCAAAACATCGAAAAACAGATTCTGAAGCCAACAGCGTTTCTGCACGACGAGGTCCGATTCATTCTGATGGAAGAGCTCCGCGACCCCAAACATTATCTTTCAGTCCTTCAGTCGATAGCCTTTGGAAATACCCGGATGAATGATATTGTTCAGAGAACCGGGATCGAACGGGGTCCGGTCAGCAAGTACCTCTCTGTGCTACAAGATCTGAGATTGATCGAAAGAGAAATCCCTGTTACGGAAAAGCATCCGGAGAAAAGCCGTAAGGGAATTTACCGTCTTTCAGACAACTTCTTTCGTTTCTGGTTTCGCTTTGTTCTTCCTTACAAAAGCCGTCTCGTGGAAGGCGGGGAGCGGAGGATTATGGAAGAGGAAATTCTTCCCCATCTTGACAATTTCATCGGCCAGATGTTCGATAAAATTTGTATCGAAATTCTCCGGCACATCGCCGATGAGAAAAAGATAAAATTAAATTATGATCTTGCTGGCCGGTGGTGGAACGGAAACGAAGAAATTGACCTTGTTGCAATGGTAGGGGACAAACCTGTTTTTGCGGCTGAGTGCAAATGGTCAAAAAGGCCGGTCGGAATTGACGTCTTGAAAGGTCTTCGCAGAAAGACGTCCCTCATTTCAGAGGAAGGGCGAAAAGATCATCTTCGCCTTGGGCTTTTTTCGCGATCTGGATTCACAAAGGAGATCGAGAGCATCGGAAAAAAAGGGGACATCGAACTCATCGATGTCCGAAAGATCGGGCTGTAAGGTAAACCCATTTCCCCAACCGCTGATCACAAG
>CAZFJD010000105.1:0-10196 GCA_964518775.1 uncultured Syntrophaceae bacterium | reverse complement strand
TTACTCTTAAACGTCCTTATAAGGATTTCTCTTTGGCTGATTGACATCGTGCTTCCTAATGATATTCGATCCTCGGATCGATGATGCTATAAAGCAAATCGGTGATAAGGTTGAAGAGAAAGACGAAAGCTGAGAAGATAATGATCACGGATTGAAGGGCGATGTAATCTCTGTCCTTCACCGCGAAGACCATCATTTTTCCCAAACCAGGTCGGCTGAAGATGATCTCTGTCAGAACCGACCCGCCCATTAAAATACTCATATAGATTCCAATCACCGTCACTGTAGGAATCAAAGCATTCCGAAGGGCGTGTTTATAAATGACCACCCTCTCATGAAGCCCCTTGGCTTTTGCTGTTCTCACATAATCCTCTCTGAGAACATTCAACATGGAGGAGCGTACCATTCGGCTGATAAAGGCTGTCATGATAATCCCTAAGGTAAGAGCTGGAAGGAACAGATGATACAATCGGCTACTCAGGTTGCTGAGATCTCCGCCTCCCAAAACGGGAAAGAGAGGAAGTTTGATGGCAAGAACATACATCAGTAAGATACCAAGGTAAAATTCCGGCATGGAGATACCTACCAGGGAGAGGATTCTACCGATATAGTCTGGTGGACGATTCCTCCTTAGCGCCGTGATGATGCCCGTTGGGATTCCAAAGAGGATTCCAATGATCATTCCTCCAATGGCCAGATCCAATGTGTAGGGTAATGCCCTGGAGATTTCCTGGGAGATGGGTTTATTGGTGATTAAAGATTTCCCCAAATCTCCCCGGCAAAGGTCCTTGAGGAAAATCCCATATTGCATCAGAATCGGTTTGTCGAGCCCCATCTGTTTTTCAAGTTCCCGAATAGATTCTTCCGTGGCATATGATCCGAGAGCCGCCACAGCAGGACCCCCTGGAACAATGCGAATTAGGAAAAAGACGAAAGTGACTACTGCCCAAAGAGTGGGCAGGACGAAAATCATCCTTCGGATAGCGTATTTGAGCATCCTTCTTTACCCAAGAAAGTTTTGGGGCACCCTATCAAAGGATAGAGTGCCCGTTGGATACGCACTGGCCCATTATTTGCGAACGTCTGTGGTCTCTTTGATGGTGGTGACTAAGGTCAGTGTCGATCTCATCTCATATCCCAGATC
The DNA here is from genome assembly GCA_964518775.1 of uncultured Syntrophaceae bacterium. Classification (GTDB taxonomy): domain Bacteria; phylum Desulfobacterota; class BSN033; order BSN033; family UBA1163; genus JACAEX01. The sequence goes on along the minus strand of CAZFJD010000105.1, from coordinate 9,052 downwards.
TACATTCGTCTTTCTCGCAAAGACAAACTTTGTGATGCAGAGCGGAAGGGCCACCGCATCCTCAAGGATCTTCTTCTGTGCTTCTGTCCAAAGGGCTTTCTGTTTCTTGGAATCGATCTCCACCCTCGCCTTTTCAATCAAATCGTCAATCTTGTTGTAATGAGAGAAATTGGTAATGGCCGTGGGTGTACCAACGATCGATTTTGAATAGTAGAACTGGGTCAGTATGGGATCTGCGGTTGGGAAGCGGGCGCACACATAAAGGACCAGGGGATTGACATCTTTACGGATTTGCGAGTGGAAGGCAGAATGGGCAATGACATCCATTTTTAGGTTGATCCCGACCCTTCGGAGTTGCTCCTGAACCTGCTCCATGGGTCGGCGGTAATCCGACATCTCTGTGATCACCATGGACATTTCAAAGCCTTTTGGATATCCAGCCTCTGCCAAGAGCTTCTTTGCCTTCTCCGGGTTGAATTCGTACTTTGGAACCTTATCCGTTCCGCCCAGATAATCCATGGGAATGACAGAGACGAGTTTTGTGGTCACATCGGGCCCAAGGAATTTCATCAATTCTTCAATATTGATTGCATGACAGATGGCTTGCCTGACCCGGATATCATCCAGTGGTTTCTTGGTCAAATTAAAATGGAGAACAAGGGTTTCACCGGGGCCAAAGATTTCAATGGCTGTCCCAGGTATCTCCCTCATCTTCTTCACCCACGCCTGTTCTCGTTCGCCTTCCACGATATCAATCTCGCCCTTCCGATAGGCCATCTCACGGCTGCTGGCATCGGGCATAAACCAGAGCTCAATCCGGTCGAGTTTCGGTTTCCCCCTGAAGTAATCTGGATTCCTCACCTCCACCACTTTTTCCTTGGGGACATAATCCTTCAGCATGAAGGGTCCGGTTCCGATGGGGTCTAACTTAAACTTGTCGCCCTTTTCTTCCACGGCCTTCTTCGATACGATGTACCCACCGTGGTAGTTTGTCAAAATTCCAAGAACCGAAGGAATGGCACTCTTAAAGCTCAGCCGAACCGTATACTTATCAAGGGCCTCCACTTTTGCCAGAGCAGAATAATCGGCTGCAAAGCCCGAAGTGGCTTTGTTGGCAGCCTTCTCCAGGGAAAACTTCACATCCTCGGCTGTCAGTTCCCCATATCCTTTGTGAAACTTTACTCCCTTTCTAAGGTAAAACGTCCAGACCAGACCGTCCTTCGAATGTTCCCATCTCTCGGCCAGATCCGGTTCAATCTTTTCAGGGTTGATGTCTTCGGGCTTGAAGCGAACCAAGCCATTGAACATCGGATCGATGCAGGCATAGTCGATCGTCGTTGTCCCATAATGGGGATCGAGGGATCGTATGTCTGAAGCCTTTAAGGCCATTCTCACCACCTTTTCCTGAGCAAAAGCAGTAGAGAAAAGGCAGATTCCAACAGAAACTAATGCAACCAGAAAAATTAAGAAATATTTGCCCCCTTTCATTTTACACCTCCTTGGATATTCTGATTGAGTTGAGCTTTTTCTATCAATATTCCTTCATCACCTCCTTAATATAGAAATTGTTAGAGTGAGGTAACAAAACATCTAATTTTTAATAGCATAATGGCCCGTTTTGTCAATCTTTTTTCATTTTCGTCCCCTATTCAAGGGCGATCTCCTTGACGCGCTCAATCACCTTCATATAATCGTTAAATTCAATTCCATCCACAGAGTAATCCTGCTTCAAGGTGATGCCATCAATCGACGGACCGTGGTGGATGAGATAATCCAAAACCATTCCTTCCTGTTCCGGGGAGATCTTTTCGAGGATGTCTATTCTCCCTTTTGCCAAAGCCACTCCTGCCATCAAGGCATATCCTCCCCAGTTGGAGATTCCGCAGGAGATGAAGTAGTTGGTCTTCATTCGGCAGCAGAAGACGGGTTCTCGATGGGTGGTCGAGTGTTCTTTAAAGACCTCCCAGGGAATTCTTCCCGTACCGACCTCATTTCCTCTGTCTCCGATCCCAATGCTTTCGATCGGTAGCCTCAACCTCTTCTGGAATTCGAGAAGGAAATGGGTCTTGCCAGTGAATCGGGTGATATCCTCAAGACGGGAATTGAAGCACCGGTTCCTGATCAGCGGAGGAAGGAGAGTCCTGAAATCTTCTATGGGGGGCGGACCATGACGTTCCTGAGCCATAAAGGATTCGAGGGTGTGATTGGGCCCAACCCTTTCGATATAGATGAGGTGGGAGAGGCTTTTGCCGAAGGGGCCATCAAAAAAGTCTTGAACAAAACGGAGGGAAATAGGGCTTCCCTCCTCCTCATTATTCATCCGGCTCTCATGGTTCTCATCTGAATGTTCGATTGGGAAACAGATCACAGGGATCTCCTTCTCAGAAAGGTTAAGAATCCTTAGTCCTGCTCTGAGCGTGGAAAGTGTGTATTCATCTGTGAGGAGGTAAACCTCCATCCCCAGATACTTCAGTCCCTCTGCTAAGAGGAGCGCTCCTGGAGGACCATCGGTCTCCGTAGCGGGGGGTTCGCCACCAGGAACATAGAATCCAGTGACAATAGTAATTTTTCGGCCTTTTTCGACGAGCGAGACCACTGCCCCGGTGAGGTCCGAGTAGGGAACCATGGAAAGATTTTCCCAATGGTAGGCTTGATGAGAAACGAGGGAGGTGGGGAAGTTGATCACTTCCTCCATCAGAAAGATCTTGTCACGGATGTGATCTGAAAGAACCATACTAATACCTGAATATCAAATGCCAAAGTTCCTGCCTACCGCAGGCAAATGTCAAATCAAATCCAAAGCCCAAATGTCCAAAACGTTTTGGATTTTGAAATTTGAAATTCCTTTGGCATTTGGATTTTGTCATTTGGACTTGCTTAATAACTTCGATCCATAATCACACCACTTCCGAATCGGACATTGGCCACACAGAGGTTTCTTAGCGGTGCATGTTCTCCGGCCATGCCAGATGAGAAGGTTCGAGAAATGGGTCCATTCCTCTTTTGGTACGATCTCGATGAGATCGAACTCAATCTTGACCGGATCGTCGTTCCTCGTCAAACCGATTCTCTGACTCACCCGATGGACATGGGTATCGACAACAATGCCAGGTATTCCATATGCATTTCCCAAGATGACATTAGCTGTCTTCCTTCCCACACCAGGAAGGGTGACTAACTCGTCTAAGCTATTTGGAACCTTTCCTTCAAAACGGGTCACTAAATCGTGGCAACACTTCTGAATGGATTTTGCCTTATTCCGATAGAATCCTGTCGGCCGAATGTCTTTCTCCAGTTCTGCCAGATCGGCCTCTGCATAATCTTTGGCGGAGCGGTACTTCTTAAATAGATCGATCGTCACTTGATTCACCTTGACATCGGTGCACTGAGCGGAAAGGACGGTAGCGATCAAGAGTTCAAGAGGATTGGAGAATCTTAGTGCGATTCTCGAATCCGGGATCTCCTTCGTCAGAATTTTAATGATCTCTTTTACCCTTTTTACATTGGATAGTTTTTTCATAGGCCCTCCAATTCAACGATGAACGATGAACAATGACCGATGAACTATGAACAATGAATTTTGGACCTGAGAAGGTTTCCTCTTTTTGGCATATTTACCCCGTTAGAAACCTCCGTTTTATTAAGCGGGGATGGATTGTATATCAGAATTTTAATACTTTTCACAAAGGATGCGACTTAAAACCCCTTCCTTTCTAACGGGGTGTACCATAATCTCCAATCGATGTCCAGACGACAAGGATGGAGATGTAAGGCAAGGGGGAAAAACTTGTACGTATGCAGAACAAAAATTGTCATTCCATGCTTTCCGTTTAAGAAAATTAAGAACTGATTCCATTTAAATTTTAAGAAGTTAAGCGATACCAAGGAGTTTGGTATAGAAAATGCTAACAATTAGCGTAAACTCCCATATAAAAGGTGAAAAGCCATGTTAAGAGAAAAAGAGGATATTGTCCTGACAACCCAAGAGGCTTGCGACTATCTTCGGATCTCGAGGCCTACCTACCTGAGATACCTTTACGTAGGCAGAATCAAGGGAGCTAAAGCGGGCAAAGGCTGGAAGGTCCTCAAGTCTGAATTGGATCGATTCCTAAGGGGAGAGAATCAAATTAGCCTTTAAATAAGACGGAGGATAAGTCTGGTGGCGAAGCCAGAGGATAAGATGGATTTTTTTGAGGACAGGCTCATCCAAGAGGGAGTAAAGTCCACCAAGGCATTGATTCAAACCTTCCTTCAGACGATGAAGGCCTTCCGACTTTACGAGCCCAACCATCCCATGTTGGCAAAGTACTTGGATCGGTTGAAGAAGGACTTCGATCGCTACTTTGATGAATTCGATTCCTTCTCCCTTCAAGTTGGGGAGCATCGTCTTCTCTACCTGGGAAAGGTCGTGTATGAAAGTCAGGATGTGAAGGACAGTCTGGCCTTTCTCTTTTATAAGGATGGTATCCGTGAAGTCCAGTTCTTTAGGGGTTTAGAGTTCAGTGAAGTCCTCGATTTCCTCGAGATTGTGAGAAGGGCCGATCTGGTGAATCGGATGGAGGACGATCTCGTCACCCTGCTCTGGGAGAAGGATTTCGTTCATATCGTCATCACGACAGTGGATGAATTTTTGGAAGAAGGCATCAGTCTGGTTCCTGCCACACAGGAAGATCTGAACAAGGGACTGGAATTTAAGGGAATTGAGGAAACAGGACTTCAGGAGCAGGCCGAAGAAAGGGAGGGCGAGAAGGGTCAAGTCGTTGAGGCGCAGGGGTTGAAAGAGGTACTCAGTCCACCTCCAGACCAATCACTGGTTCAAGCCTGCCAGCTCACTCCAGAGGAGATAGAGGAGGTCCAACGGAAGGTTCAACGGGAGCAAGAGGGAGACTATATCTATGTCCTAATTGATAACCTCATCGAGATTCTCCTTCATCTCGGCGAGGATATGGATGCCTACGAAAATATGATCTCCTACTTCGAGAGAACGATCGAGTCCCTCCTTGAACAGAAAGAGGTGGGGAAGGCCGTAACGGTCTTGAAGAATCTCAACGATACGATGGAGTCGATTGCACTGAAGGACAAACAGATCTTTGCCATTCGCCGCATCCGCGAGAGTTTGTCCGGCTCACGCGCGGTCGAACTGTTGGCAAGGGTCATCAAAGGGAATGGAGAACAGGAAACAGAATCGATTCTCAAATACCTCCGGCTTTTGACGAAACAGGCAGCTGAACCTCTCTGTCATCTACTGGGTGAGTTGGATTCTGGGAAATGGAGAAGGGTCGTCTGCGACCATCTCGCTGAACTCTGCCGAGAGGATATTCAACCCTTGTGTAAATTTTTGTCGGATCCTAACTCCTTTGTCATCTGTCACATTCTCTACGTTCTTGGAAAGATTACTCATCCCTCTACGGTAAAATACTTGAGGAACTTAGTTGCCCATGCAGATTCAAAGGTCAGAGAGGAGACCCTCCAGTTGCTCAGCAAATTTGGAGATAAAGGAAAGGATCTTGTTCTGAAACTTTTGGATGATTCATCACCTGCAATCAGGGGGAAGGCCTCACTCACTTTGGCAAGGATCGCGAAGGAGGAGGCGGTCAAGCCACTGATGGAGATCGTTCTTTCTGAAGACTTTTACAAACGGGATCTGAATGAGAAGGCCTCTTTCTTCAGAGCCCTGGGTGAGACAGGCTCTAAAGAGGTGATCCCGACATTGGAGAGGATTGCAAAAAAGAAAAAGTGGTTCCAAAAGGGCAAGTGGGATGAGATGAGACTCTGCGCAGCCAATGCGTTGAAATTTATGTCGGCTGGAGAAGGAGCGGATCTTTCCGATGAAAAGGGCAGAGCAAGACAGCAAGGGCAATCGGTCCGTTAAGGAGAAGAGATAAAGAGCATGGAAACAACCGTTCAGACCCAAAGGCCAAGCAAAAAACCTTCGGAGACCGTGGATCCTGACCTATCGAAGCTGGGAAACAGCCTCGTCACCAAATTTCATGTCTTGATGAGGATCTCTCAGATTTATGATTCTAAAAATGTGGCCCTGCACCAATTCGTTGAAGAGTCTCTCCAAAGCATTAACAATTTGATCAATAGGCAAGGGACACTTTCCCTCAAAATCGTAAAAGAGGACGTCTTCATCAATGACCAACGATTGCGTTATTCCGTGGAGGGATTTACCAGTTTCAAATATCTCCTGACCCAGTGGAAAAAGAGGTTGATCGGAGAGGTCATCTTCAAAGGCCTGTTGGACGAGGCCGTGTTGAAAGAATTTATCTATGCCTTGATGAACTTAGAAGAAGGAAAGGAAGAGAATGCCGGCCTCTTGAACAAGCAATTGGTAAACAAAGATATCCGTTCCATCGAGGTCAATTCCTTGGAGATGATTGAACAGGAGGGGGAGGAAGGAGCTGCGCTCCGCCCCAAGGAAAACCCTGAAGAGGTCGCGAAGAAGGTATTCTTTGAGACCATCGGGACGATTAAAGAGGTGATCACACACATCAAGGGCAAACAGTATGCTGAAGTGAGAAAGCTGAAGCGGTTAGCTCAGAAGGCCGTGCATCTCGTGATGGAAGACGAGTCGATTCTGCTTGGAATGGCCACGATCAAAAACTATGATGAATATACCTTCAACCATTCCGTCAATGTCTGCATCTATACGTTAGCCATTGGAAAGCGATTGGGATTTTCGAAAAAGACCTTAACGGAGCTGGCGGTTACAGCGCTTCTTCATGATATCGGAAAGTCAAAGATTCCGAGGGAGGTGTTGAATAAACCTTCGCCCTTCGATGAAGGGGAATGGGGGATGATGAAGAGGCATCCCCTTTGGGGAGTGGAGATCCTCCTCAACCTGAAGCAGCTGGGTGAGATCAACCCCAGGATGGTGATCGGCATCTTCGACCACCACTTGAAGAGCGATTTTTCAGGATACCCCAGACTTTTCCGTAAAAAAGAGGTGAGCCTCTTTGGACAGATCATTCAGATTGCAGACTCTTATGATGCCATGACCACGCCCACCACTTACAGAAAGGTTCCCTTTACTCCTGAGCAGTCTCTGGCGATGATGTTAAAGGAGAAGGGCGTCCATTACGACCCTCTTCTTCTCAAGATCTTTCTTGGCCTCGTTGGCATTTATCCCATTGGATCGTTGGTCCTTCTTGATACGCGTGAATTAGGGATTGTCTATAAGCCCAATGTGAACCCCAAATCGATGGATCGACCCAAAGTCATGCTCGTCTCTCGGGATGAGAAGGGCCAGGCAAGGAAGGAGATGCTGGATCTCATGGAGGCCGACAGCAAAGGTCGCTTCAAACGAAGTGTCGTTAAAACGTTGGATCCTCACAAATACCATATCGATATCTCCAGGTATTTCTTCAATAGAAACGCCTCATAATCACTCTCTTACCCCATCTCCTCATCCTCTTATCTCCCCATCTTTCTTTTTGTAGGAGGTATCTCTTTACCCCGTTAGAAAGTAGAAGACCTTCTAACGGGGTTTACATTGTGACCTCTCCCATTCCTCCGTCAACCTTCGGATGATCTCTTGCTGCTGCTGGATGGCGAAGTTCGCATATTTGGGGTCCCTTTTCCGGTAAGTTCTCTCAATGAAAGCAATGGACTTCTTAGCACTTCGGATTTGGGAGAGGATCATCTCACACTTCTTCAATCCCCACCGAGCCTCAATCGGATCTTCCGGATGATGGGAAAACCAGAGGTAGTTTTGATAGAGGTGGTAGAAGGTGATCGATCGGTCTTTTGAGATGGAGAGATGAATCGCCTCCATCTTCTCTTTTAGTTTGCCTTTGTCAAGCTGATTCAATTCGATGATCTGGGAGAGGTGATCCATCAGCAGGACGATCATCCCATCACGACCTGGAGTACTGTGGATCTCCCATAAGGTCGACCCTTCTGGACAGCCGCCTTTTCGACACCGTTGATGCCCTGCTAAAACAATGGGAACCCTCTCGAGGAGATAACGTGTAATGGTGCCCATGAGTTTGTCTACCTTTTCAACAGGGTTATAGTTCGTCGGATCAATTCTCCTCGCCACTGCCTCCACGAAGTCGGCATATCCTTCATAAAAATTGGACGCATACTGTTCTTCAGAGTAAAAAGGGTGTTCCTTCACAGGAAGATATTCCCAGCGTCCTTTTTGGAAGACGGGCCAGCGAAACTTTACCAGACCTGAGTAGATGGTTGATTCTGGTCTTGGAGAAAGGAAGTTTCTATGATTCATCTTCTGAATCCTTGCCGGGAGTGTGGCCTCCCAGGTCTGGAGCGGATGAGCATGGCTTCCATTTAGGATGACACGGCCGATGACCCCAGAATGGGATTCGGTGACAAAAAAAACCGTACCCGGTGTGATCGAGTCTGGCGCGATTCGAACAGGATAGGTGTCGAGCGGGAGGGTTCGAGTCGTTGTCTCCGTAAGCATATGGAGCAGGGCCTTTCGGAACCTTTGATCTTTGTGCCATTCCGAATGGGTGGGAAGATGTTTCCACTCTGTGGACCAATGGCCGATAAATTGTCCTTCCTTAGTCGTGGCAGCAGCAGGGAGGTGGGCGATCCGTGCATAGATCCATCGGATCGCATAAGGAACATCTGCACAGTCAATGGGAATCTTATAACGGATGAAGAAATCCTCTGTCAGATTGGTCTCCACCCATTTTCCATAATTTTCCTCCTCCTCAACCGTCCATTGACGATCGCCCACCTGCCAAACCTGGGAAGGAGATTCCTTCACCGTTTCACCAGAAGAGGGCGTGGATAGAGAAATGAAAAGAAACAGAATAAAAATAATCATATAGTTATATTAAAAATATTGATAGAAGATTGTCAATCAGGTGTAGAAAAATGAAAATATGTTTGCAAAAAGATTTAAATTTTGATTTATTAGATCTACCCCATTAGAAACCCTGGCATTTATGACGAGGATGATATAATGAGTCGTATCAGCTCCTTATTAAGGGCGGGGTCAAAGACCTGTTCTTTCTAACGAGGTTTACTTTTGCGGTAGGAAGCAATGAATATAAAAGGAGGGGAGGATGAAGATGCAAAT
>CAZFJD010000104.1:0-10203 GCA_964518775.1 uncultured Syntrophaceae bacterium | reverse complement strand
GAGCTGGTTTTCCCTGAAAGCGGGGAAATATCCGGATGGTTTACCCGGCACCCCTGCCTTAAGAAGGCCCTCCGCATATCGATCAGCAACTGCCCGGTCCTTGAAGGGAACGTAAGACATGTGCCACTGCAGGATGCCAACCCGTAAACCCAATTTCTTTCTGACGGTTTCGAATGAGGCCCGGGCTTCCTGATTACGACCAAGAAGCGAGTAAAATGCCGCAAGCTGGACTCCTATCCCCACGTTTTCCGGGTTCAGTCTCAGCGCTTTTTCGCTCAAAGCTGCAGCCTCCCCCAATTCCCCCTTGCAAAAGTGGGCCAGCCCGAGTAAAGCTAAATATATGGAATGGTTGTGCGGGTCGAGCCGCATGCCCTTATTAATATATTCAATTGCTTCCTTGGGCCTACCAGCCATGCTCAAGGTAAAGCCCATAGATTGATAGCAGGAAGGATCGTTCGGGTCAAGCGAGAGAGCTCGTTCCAGTTCTGAAATCGCCTCTTTATGCTGGCGCCTCTGAAGATACATCTGCGAGGAAACATTGTAAGCAATGGATGTGGGCTGCTTCATGGCCTTCTGCAGATATTCACGTGACCGTAAACGAGCCTCCTGCCGAGAGATCCCTAATCCCCGGAGCAATGCCAAATCTCCAGCGCCAGTCCAGTGAACCAAGGCCAGCGCCGCATAGGCCCGCCAATAGTTTGGATCCAACTCGATGGCCTTCTTAAAGGAAGTTACTGCCTTCGTGAAATCCTCGGGAGTCAGCCGGAGATAGTACCCCCATCCTCTCAAAAATTCATCATATGCGGCCACTTTATCCGTTCCCCTTTGCGCCACCAGTTCTTTTTCACCCCCAGTCAGCTTCACTGCCAGGGCAGAAACAATCTTCTTGGTGATCTGATCCTGCAAGGAGAAAATCTTATCCATTTTCGCGTCGTATCGCTCTGCCCACAGGTGATGGCCGGTCATAGCATCAATAAGCTGGGCATTGATGCGGACTTCGTCACCAGCCCTGCGCACACTCCCCTCGAGGACGTAACGTACCCCGAGTTCTTCAGCGACCTGCTTTATCTTGACAGCCTTACCCTTGTAAGTGAAAGTCGAGTTACGAGCAATCACCAAGAGACCGGAGAGTTTCGAGAGATCCGTGATCAGGTCCTCGGTCATCCCGTCACTGAAATATTCCTGCTTGGCATCATCGCTCATGTTGACAAATGGAAGCACGGCGATGGAGGGTTTATCAGGCAGAGGAAAGGCCATCTTCTCTTTGGAGGCAACCTCTCTGGGAGGGGGAGTTGGCCGCAAGTATAAACGCCAGACTACAAGAGCAGCGACTACCACAATTAGGACAATTCCTAAAGAGAGGACCATTCTCTGCCATTGTCTTGGTTGAACCTTTTTCTCTGCGGCCACGCGGGGGATAGCAACTCCAGGCTCCATCAGAACTCGATATACTCGAACTGGCTCCTTGATGTTTTTGACAGCTTGTTCCCCAAGATACTCATAGCCGAACGCCAGCTTGTTCTTGACTTGGTCATAGGCTGTTCCAGATATGCAGATTCCTCCGGCCTCGGCCAAACTCTGCAGCCGAGCGGCGATGTTAACCCCATCTCCGTAAATGGTATCGCCTTCCTCGACCACATCCCCAAGATTGACCCCTATCCGAAACTCCATTCGGCGTTCTTCCGGTAACTCTTTATTCCTGTCCTTGAGCTCCTCTTGAATCTGCACCGCGCACCGGACGGCATCCACCACGCTAACAAACTCCGCTAAAACGCTATCTCCTGCAGTACCGACGACTCGACCACGGTGCTGCTCAATGGAGCCTACCATCATTTCCTTGTAAACTTTCAGAGTGCGGATAGTCCACTCCTCATCCTCCCCCATGAGACGGCTGTAACCTTTGACGTCCGCACTCAGGATGGCGGTCAGCTTACGCTTAAATTCCTCAGGGGTCATTGCACCATCTCCCTAAAGTTCTAAAAAGGGAACAAAGAAGACAACTGCTTCACAACATCTTGGTTTTGATCGGATGATTTTGATTCCTATTTTTTCCGGCGAAGTTCTGCAATAAATGCCCGGGTAAGTTCTGGAGTGCAATCCCGCATTCCCGTAAATGCTTCTGCCACTGGACATACTCCCGAAGTGATGATATTCCCATCCTGCACAACACCAGGGCCTTTATAGATGGCCCCTTCAAATCTCAAGTCCTTTGTATTAGGAGGAAGTTGATTGAGCGGATCATCCACATAGGCATAACGCTTGCCTTTTAAAACACCGGCTTCAGCTAAGATAATTACGGAACCAACCGCAGCTGCTACTGGTTTTCCTTTCGCTAAAGCTTGTTTAACGATTGAGACAGCGACAGCAGATACTGGCGGGCCAGGGAACTGACCGACAGCCATGCATGCCAGTATAAACCCAGCATAGTCGTCTACGTTCACCTCTGATAACTTCAAATCGGGCTTAAGCTTTTTAATAATACCTTCTATAGATTGACCGGAAGCATTTGCTACCACCACTTTGAACCCTGCTTTCTGGAGCATGTCGGTCATCACCCCAACTTCTTTGGTAAGCATAAGGTCTAAATTAGCAGATTCCCCTTCCCGCGGGATGAGAAGAACTTTAGAAATAGTCTGTGCCTCAGCCATAGCACTAATCATCACAAGATTTAAAAGGATTCCCACAATGAATAAAAGTCTCTTCATTTTCTTTTCCTTAGGGATAAAAAAGAGAAAGGGCCCCAGAGAAAAACAAACCTCCCTTGGAATCCAAGTATCAGCACCTTCTGGAAAATCATTGGTGTCACATCCTCCAGAAAGTTATGGGTTAGGTTTTTGGGTTAAAAAACGTAGGAAAACGATGATTAGAAAATAGTTTAAAATCTTAAGGTTGTCAAGCTGGATTTTGGGTTTCAGGAATGGACAATTATTCCTCGGTTTAATATAATTTCATAACTCCTTTGTAAAGACCATGAAGATCCTCCTCATCCAACCACCCATCCGGGATTTTTATCAAACTGCTATTCGGACACAGCCCATTGGGCTGGCTTACCTTGCCGCTTCCCTTAAATCGCATGGTTATGAAGTCGAAATCCTCGATTGCCAGACAGAGAAGAAAAGATCAATTCCTATTCCTCCTGAACTCTCTTACCTTAAGGATCTTTATCCATTCGACGATCGAAGTCCTTTCAAGCTCTATTCCGGCTACTATCATTTTGGAATGGGATGGGATGAAACCAGACGAAAGATTGAGGATTCGAAAGCCGATGTCTTTGGAATCTCTTCCTCATTCACGCCCTACCATGGAGAGGCGCTGGAGATTGCTCGGATCGTCAAGGAACTGGACAACAGAAAAGTCGTGGTTATGGGAGGTGCTCATGTCAGTTGTGATCCAGAGAAGGTTCTCAGGAGTCCTTTGGTCGATTATGTCGTCATGGGAGAGGGTGAGATTCGTTTTCCACTCCTTCTGAAGCAGATTGAAAAGGGAGAAAATCCACCTGATATCGATGGCATTGGATATCGAGTGAATGGGAAAATACGGGTTAACCCGATTCAAAGTTCTATTCAAGATATGGATTCTATTCCACATCCTGCAAGGGAAATGCTCAACCTGGATCGATATCGGATCGGGAAGAGGCGATCCACCATGATCATCACGAGCAGAGGCTGTCCCCATGGATGTGCTTACTGTTCAACGCATCTTATCATGGGAACCTCTTTTCGGCCCCGGTCTCCAGAGGCCATCCTTCAGGAGATGAAAGAGTGTAGGAAGCGATATGGGATCCAGATCTTTGACATCGAAGATGACAATTTTACTTTCAATAAAGATCGGGCAAAGAGATTGATGAGCCTCGTCCCCCAAACCTTTGGAGAAGAAAATATCGAACTGACCGCCATGAACGGAATTTCGTTTGCTTCCCTGGATGAGGAACTTTTGAGAATGATGAAGAGAGCAGGGTTCAGAACTATCAATCTCTCTTTTGTTAGCGTAGATCCCTCCGTCAAAATAAGTATGGGCAGACCTGCGGCCGCATACGACTTTAATGAAATCTTGAAGATGACCGAACAGATAGGTTTGAATGTCATTGCTTATGCCATTTTGGGAATGCCAGGTCAAAGCATAGAAGAAATGGTGGATACGTTAATCTATCTAATGGGAAAAAGGGTTCTGATCGGTCCAAGTATTTACTATCCCATTCCAGGAACTCCTCTTTTTGGAAGATGCAAAAAGAAAGGAATCCTTCCATCTCGTCTGTCCCAATGGCGTTCCACCGCTCTCCCCATCGAAACGGCCGAGTTTAATCGGCTCGATTTGCTGACCCTTTTCCGCTTGGTGAGGGTCATTAATTTCATAAAGGCGAAAATGGACGGAAAAGAGTTAAATGAAGGGATGACGTGGAAAGAGCTTGATCAGATGCTGAAGGCTAAGGTTAGGGCTGAGGGCTCTGTATCATGGGTCAAGGGGAACGCTGGAACTTGGATTGATTTACTGTTTTTGCTTCTCAGCGAGAGGTCTTTTTTCAGTCTGAGGAGGGATTCCGGGGGGAATATATCGATTCTTAAAGAGAAAACTTCCAGAAAGGTTTTGGACTATTTCTTTGAGAGAGCTTGGGAGCATCCTATTTTGAAGAGTCGAAATGGCTAAAGAGATTTGGTCCTGTAATGCCTCACTAAAGCGTTGGTGAAATATACTGATCCGACAGGAATGCCTCCAAAAATCTTATAAAGCGGACTGTTTAGATTTTTATGGGTAAGGGCAAGCGCCGCCTATCATCAATAGAGCATTCTTACACTTCAGGCCATTCTTGGGAGTTATGGAGCAAGTCAAGGTTTCCGCCATAAGATTTTTTCCGCACCCCTGTCGGATTGCTGGGGGATCGCACGGAAGAGTGAGGCATTATTTGGCCGTTGTTAAGATGGTTGGTTTTTTCGTCGGAAAGTGGTATGGATAGGAAGGGGAGTAAAGAGGATTAAAAATGACGACGATCTATCTGGTGCGTCATGGACAAACGGCATGGAATAAGGAAGAGATTTTTCGGGGAAGGGCAGACGTCCCCCTCAGTTTAATCGGTCTCCAAGAGGCTGAATCGGTAGGAGAATATTTGAAAGGGATGGATATTCACGTCATCTACTCAAGTCCTCTCTCAAGGGCCAAGGAGACAGCCCGAAGAATTGCACAGATCTTCAATCTGAAGGTCCAACTCTCGGTGGGGATCATTGATATGAGTTTTGGAAAGTGGGAGGGGCGTCCACTTAAAGAGGTTCAGATCCACGATAGGGAGCTGTATCGACAGTGGAGAGAAGACCCCCATTTGGTGAAACTTCCTGGCGGTGAAAGTTTGGACGAAGTTCGAGTTAGGGCGATGGCTGCGCTGGGTGATGTGGTCCAATCCCACCATGGAAAGAATATTGTCCTCGTTTCCCACCGGGTCGTTAACAAGGTAATCATCTGCGGCGTCCTGGGGATAGATAACTCCCATTTTTGGCAGATCGGCCAAGATATAGCTGCCATCAATCTTATCGAGCATAAAGAGGGGAAGTATGTCCTCTCGCTTTTGAATGAGACGTGCCACCTGAAATCCCTCAAAGCCGAGAGGTTGAAACTCGACTTCTAAATGTAAGGTTATTCAATGATCGAGATTCGAATCCATGGGAGGGGAGGCCAGGGAGCTGTCGTGGCTTCAGCCGTCTTAGCATCTGCGCTCTTCTATGACGGAAGGTATGTTCAGGCCTTTCCAGCCTTTGGCGTGGAGAGGAGGGGTGCACCAGTCGCGGCCTTCACACGATGGGATTACAAACCCATTCGGGTCCGGACCAACGTCTATCAACCCGACCATGTGATCGTTCTTGATTGGACGCTCATTCTCGAAGGAGTGGATGTGGCCACAGGCCTAAAAGAGAATGGCTGGATTCTGATCAACAGTTCGAGAGATCTGGAGGTTAAGGATTTTTCAAAATATAAGGTGGCCATCGTCAATGCGAGTGCGATTGCTGTAAGCTACAAGTTAGGGTTGCCTACAGCCCCAGTGGTCAATACGGCGATTCTGGGAGCCTTTTCGAAAATAACGGGGATGGTGACTATTGGATCCGTGATGCGGGCCATCCGAGAGAACGTTCCAGATAAACAAGAGGAGAATGTAGCAGCAGCACGGGAGGCCTATTCGAAAGTCCATCGAGTCGTCTGAAAAACCAGTAGGCAGAGTCCAGAAGATAGAGAGAAAGTTAATGGCACAGAAGATCGTGTTCAGGCGTTTGCAGGATATCCCTCCTATCGCTGTTTCCACGGCAACGATCGTATGGAATAAAACCGGAACTTGGAGGTATCTGAAGCCCAAGTATGTGAGAAAAACCCCTCCCTGCAATGAAGCCTGCCCTGCTGGGAACGACATTGAAGGCTTTATGGTCCTGACCAGAGAAGGAAGGCTTCGGGAGGCCTGGGAGAAGATTAAGGAGGAGAACCCCTTTCCAGGCGTGTGCGGTCGGGTCTGTTTCCATCCCTGCGAGTCTTCCTGCAACCGGAAGGAATTTGATGAGGCTCTTTCCATTCAAGCTATGGAGCGCTCCATCGCTGACTCGCAGTTCAATGCAAAGAGAGAGAGGCATCAAAGAAAACCTCGAAGAAAGGAGAAGGTGGCTGTCATCGGGTCCGGGCCGTCAGGACTCACCTGCGCTTATCATCTGGCAAGGATGGGTTATGGAGTGACGGTTCTTGAATCCCTTTCTTCTCCAGGTGGGGTGTTGAGAATAGGAATACCTGAATACCGGCTTCCCAGAGCTGTCCTCGACCATGAGATCTCAGACATTGAGTCATGGGGAGTAGAAATTAAGACGAATACCCAGATTGGCAAGGATATGGCTTTCGAAGATCTCAAGAACTATCAAGCCATCTTCATTGCGACCGGAGCCCATCAGAGTAGAAGGTTGAACATCAAAGGTGACCATTTGGAAGGTGTCTTTTCAGGCCTCGAATTTTTAGGACACATCCATACGGGTGAAAGGGTTTCTCTTGGAGAGAGAGTGGTCGTCATCGGAGGAGGAAACGTGGCCGTGGATGCCTCGCGCTCTGCCTGGCGCTTGGGGGCGAGAGTGGTTCGGCTGGTCTGTCTGGAGTCGAGGGAGGAGATGCCCGCATTTCCCGATGAGATTTCAGAGACGGAAAAAGAAGGAATTGAGATCCTTCCCTCTGCGATGCCCCTCAGGATCACAGGCGACGGCGGGGAGGTTAAAAGGGTCGATTTTATCGGCGCCAAATTGGGCGAGCCCAAGCCGGATGGTTCGCTCAATCCCATCCCCATCCCAGGCACCGAATTCTTTTTGGATGCCGATCTTGTGATTACGGCGATCGGAGAGATTCCAGATCTCTCCTATGTCCCTCAGGAAGTTTCGATTCATAAGGGATTCATCCAAGTAGACGAGATGGGCCTCTGCCATATCAAGGGATATTTCGCAGGAGGGGATGCCACAAACCCCTATCATACAGTGGTTGGAGCGATCGGTGCTGGGAAGAAGGCAGCCCTGGCAATCCATGAATATCTCCAAGGCGGATGGTCAAGGGAAAAATTCCGGATGATCCAAGTGGGAGAGAAGGGGACGATCTCATTGAAAAAGTACTTTCATGCACCAGAGGGAGAGGCCAATCCAGCCGTTGTCTCCTTTAAGGAGATCAACACTGATTACTTTGAACACCGGCCAAGGATTTCGATCCCTCAACTTTCCATCGATCAGAGAAGAGATGGATTCAAAGAAGTCCATTTGGGTTTGGAAAAGGAGATGGCTCCGGAAGAGGCAGGTCGGTGCTTTAATTGCGGAGTATGCAATGGATGTGATAACTGTTGGGTCTACTGCCCGGATTTTGCGGTGAAGAGGGAGAGGGATCGCTACGAGATTGACTATGACTATTGCAAGGGATGTGGCATCTGTTTTGAGGAATGTCCAAGAAGTGCCATGCTTCTTGAAGAGGAGGGAAGATGAAGACGGTGATCGAGGGAAGCCATGCGGTCTCCTATGGAGTGATGCTCTCTCGGGTCCAGGTGATCTCCGCCTATCCCATCACGCCTCAAACCCATATCGTGGAAAAGCTCTCTGAGCTGTGCGCCAGTGGCGAACTCCAGGCAAAATTTCTTAAAGTCGAATCAGAGCACTCAGCAATGGCCAGCTGCATTGGTGCATCTACGGTAGGGGCCAGGGTCTTTACAGCCACCTCCTCCCAGGGGCTCGCCCTGATGCATGAACTCCTTCACTGGGCTGCAGGAGCCAGACTTCCCATTGTGATGGTCAATGTCAACCGAGCCTTGGCTCCTCCCTGGAACATCTGGTGTGATCAGACCGATAGCTTGAGCCAAAGGGATACGGGATGGCTCCAGTTCTATTGTGAATCAAATCAAGAGGTATTGGATACGGTCATCCAGGCCTTTAAGATATCTGAAAAGGTTTTGCTCCCTTGCATGGTGATGCTTGATGCCTTTTACCTCTCTCACACCTTTGAGCCCGTGGACATTCCCGACCAAGAAAGAGTGGATCGATTTCTTCCGCGATACGAACTGAAATTGAAACTCGACCCGAAAGATCCGAAATCCTTCGGCGGCCTCGCCTCTCCAGATGTCTTTCCAGAGATGAAGTACCAGATGCACCAATCGATGGAGAGGGCCAAGTCCATCGTCCCTGAGATCAACGATGAATATCAGAGAATTTTTGGAAGGGGTTATGGATTGATCGAGACCTATCGTTGCGAAGATGCAGAGATGGTCCTCATAACATCCGGGACAGTCTCGAGCACGGGCAGAGAAGTGGTCGATCAGTATCGGGACGGAGGCAAAGCGATTGGTCTCCTTAAGATCAGAAGCTTTCGGCCCTTCCCTTCAGAGGAGGTTAGGAGGAATTTAAAAGGCATTCCGAAGGTGGCCGTGATCGACCGGAACCTCTCCTGTGGCATGGGAGGAATTTTTGCAGAGGAATTAAAATCAGTCCTTTGCAATGAGGAAGATCGTCCTACAGTATTTAGCTATGTGATAGGATTGGGAGGAAGGGATATCACGCAAGAGACGATCGCCGATGTGATCGAATACACCCTTGAACAGGAACGACCAAAAGAGGACATCCTCTGGTCGGATATCAAGAGGTAATTCGAAAGTCCAAATTTCAAAATCCAAATGTCAAATGAATGCCAAATTTCAAATTCCAAAAATTTTATGATTTTTAGCTTTGGATTTGATTTGACATTTATTCACCTTCGGTTCATCACTTCGTGCGAACTTTGCCATTTGGCATTTTATTAAAAGAGGCCTGTTTCGCGTGGTTTAGTTCGCTAGGAGATGCTCGAGATGGAAAAACAGTTTCCCGAGGATGAATATGTGACTTCTGGTCACTTGGCCTGCTCAGGCTGTGGGGCTGCCATTGCGATCAGATATGCCCTCAAGGCATTGGGAGAGGACACGATCGTCATTGTACCTGCCTCCTGTTTTTCCGTGATTGCAGGGGTCTTTCCCTACCATTCGCTAAAAGTTCCTGTCTATCACGTTGCCTTTGAAACAGCAGCCTCCACGGCCACAGGGGTGAAGGCAGGCCTTGAGATGATGGGTGATTTGACCACGACGGTTGTGGCCTGGGCTGGAGACGGAGGCACGTTCGATATCGGACTGCAGGCCTTATCGGGTGCGGCCGAGCGGAATGACGACTTCATCTACGTTTGCTATGACAACGAAGCCTATATGAATACCGGCATTCAGAGGAGTTCAGCCACCCCTTTTCTGACATGGACAACAACCACCCCGGCCCATCAGACGAAGGAGGAGGCGAAGAAGAATATCATGGAGATCATGGCAGCTCATGGCGTCCCGTATGCGGCGACGGCATCGGTGGCCTACCCTGAGGATTTCTTCAATAAGATCAAGAAGGCGCAAGGGATAAGAGGGTTTAAGTTCATCCATATCCTCTCCACTTGTCCAACGGGCTGGAGGCTCCCCACCCAGCTTTCTATCAAGGCTGCCAGGCTGGCTGTGCTCACCCGAGTCTTTCCCCTCTATGAGATTGAGAATGGAGAGCAATATACCATCAACCTCAAGCTGGAACAGCGTTCTGTCAAGGAATATCTCAAACTCCAAGGCCGCTTCAGTCATCTGACCGACCCGGAAATTGAAGTGATTCAGGAGAATGTAGAGAGAGCCTGGAACAGGTTATTGAGAAAGGCAATGTCAAATGCCAAAGT
>CAZFJD010000103.1:9940-10270 GCA_964518775.1 uncultured Syntrophaceae bacterium | reverse complement strand
GAATTCTTTTGGAGAATCCTTGCCACGCCAGCACCAACCGTTCCAAAACCGATCAGACCCACTTTGATCTCTCTCATATCACCCTTCCCTTTTTATCTAATCAATCCATTCTGAATATATCAGCCATAAGCACCAAATTCCAAGCACCAAATCACAAACAAATTCCAATTTTCCAAATTCTAAACAAAACAGTTTTGGTCATTTAGTCATTTGGATTTCATTTGAACTTTGAGCTTTGACATTTGGAATTGTTTATTGTAGAACCCGTTGGATTCCCTTGACCGCCTGTTTGATGCGGGACTCGTTCTCCACCAGTGCAAACCTCACGAA
>CAZFJD010000103.1:684-9930 GCA_964518775.1 uncultured Syntrophaceae bacterium | reverse complement strand
TGGTTTTTCATTTTTAACCTAACGTAGTAGTATTAATAACCTAATTACTGAAAAGTATTTGAACTTTGAGCTTTCACATTTGACACTACTTCAGTACCTTCCCGATGCCCTTTACTGCTTGTTTGATGCGGGACTCGTTCTCCACCAGTGCAAACCTCACGAATCCTTCCCCGCATTCCCCAAAACCGACCCCTGGCGAAACAGCAACCTTTCCTTCTCTCAACAGCAATTTTGCGAAGTCAATGGAACCCATCTTTTTGAATGGCCTTGGTATCTCTGCCCAAACAAACATCGTGCCTTTCGGCTTTTCAATCTCCCAACCAATCCTTTTCAATCCGTTGACGAGGGTATCTCTCCTCTTCCGGTATTGCTCCACCGTCTCCCGAACGCAACTCTGATCCTCATTGAGAGCGATGATGGCTGCAATCTGGATGGGTTGAAAGATCCCGTAGTCGAAGTAGCTCTTCAGTTTTGCCAGAGCAGCCAGCATCTCAGCGTTTCCAACGGCAAACCCAACTCGCCAGCCTGGCATGTTGTAACTTTTGGAAAGGGAGAAGAACTCCACGCCCACACCCTTTGCGCCTTTGATCTGAAGAAGACTGGGTGCTCGGTAACCGTCGAAGACGATATCGCCGTAAGCCAAGTCGTGGACGATCATCAGTTTGTGGTCTTTTGCAAAGGCTACGAGGTCTTCGAAGAAATTGAGATCGACCACTTTGGTTGTGGGGTTATGGGGAAAACTGATGATCAGCATCTTCGGATGTGGCCAGCTCTGTCTTGTTGCTGTCAACAGACGTCGAAAGAAGTCACCCTCCTCTAACAAAGGGACCGAGCGCAGATCTCCTCCCGCAATCACGACGGAATAGGCATGGATGGGATAGGTGGGATCCGGAACAAGGACGACATCCCCTGGGCCAAGGGTCGCCAGAGCCAGATGGCCGAGACCTTCCTTAGCACCAATCGTGACAACAGCCTCGGATTCGGGATCGAGCTCGACATCGAAACGTTTTCGGTACCAGTCGGTGATAGACAGACGAAGTTTATGAATCCCTTTTGAAGCGGAGTAACGGTGGTTTCTCGGATTCTTCACGGTTTCGATCAGCTTATTGACAATATGTTTGGGCGTGGGCAGGTCGGGGTTTCCCATACCTAAATCGATAATGTCCTCTCCCCTTCGTCTTGCCTCCATCTTCAACTGATTGACAATGCCGAAGATATATGGCGGGAGTCTCATCATGCGATGAAATCCCAAACCCTCAGGATGAAACAACTCCATACTCCATTCCTTTCAAATTTAGAATACATCTTAGTCATTAAGTCACTCAGTCATTGCGTCATTAAATAACTTAATAACAAATGACTTAATGACTATATTTTTTTCTAACGGTTAACATAATTTAGCTTTCTTTTCAATTCATTTTACCCCTGAACCATGCCATGAACCATGCAAGGTTCATGATTAGCCCGGAACTCAACGCAGTTCAGGGCCAGGTTCAGGGCTTCGCCTTCTACCCAATACTCGCCAGCTCCAGCCTTCCCTTCCATCGCTTTCTCAGCACATCCTTTAAGGCCAAATGTGACGGTCGACTCAGTTCCGGATCTTCTTGGATGAGTCGGAATGCCTCTTTTCTTGCCTCAACTAAAATCGGGGTATCGCGCACCAGATGAGCCACTCTGAAATCTGGGAATCCCGATTGGCGTATGCCAAAGAACTCTCCAGGGCCTCTCAGTGCCAGATCCTCTTCGGCAATCTGAAATCCGTCGTTCGTCGTTTCCATTGCGCGAAGACGAACCTTCGCCTCTTCGGACGAGCGGTATTGAGCTAACAGAATACACTTCGAAGGATAATGGCCTCTGCCGATCCTTCCCCTTAACTGGTGGAGTTGAGAGAGGCCGAACCGTTCTGCATGCTCCACGATCATGGCCGAGGCATTAGGAATATCGATTCCCACTTCGACGACTGTCGTCGCGACCAAGATTTGAATCCTTCCCTCCTTAAACTCCATCATGATCGCCTCTTTCTCCTCGCTCTTCATTCGGCCATGAAGCAGACCAATCCTAAATCTTGGGAAGATCTCGGTTTGAAGGTGCTCGGCCATCTGAGTTGCATCTCTAAGGTCTAATTTTTCCGACTCCTCCACCAAAGGATAGACGATGAAGGCCTGGCGGCCTTTCCTCACCTCCTCCTCCACGATTCGGTAGACTCTCTCTCTTGCGGACTCAGGAAAGACCTTTGTCTCGACAGGCATCCTGCCTGGTGGCATCTCATCAATCACAGAGACATCCAGATCGCCATAAATGGTCATCGCAAGGGTCCTCGGAATGGGTGTCGCGGTCATCACCAAGACATCAGGATTCTCCCCCTTCCTCTTCAAAAGCCCCCTTTGGACCACGCCGAACTTATGCTGCTCATCAATGATAGCGAGTCCTAAGCGATGAAATTCAACCGCCTCTTGGATGACGGCATGCGTTCCGATGACCAGATGAACGTCTCCCCTTCGAATTCGATCATAAAGATCTTCTCGTTCCGAACCCTTGATGCTGCTGGTCAGCAGCGCTACTTCCACTCCCAAAGGCTCGACCCATCGATGAAGATTGAGGTAATGCTGCTCTGCTAGGACCTCAGTGGGCGCCATGATCGCAGCCTGATAACCGCACTCGATCACATATAGGCAGGCCAGGAGAGCGACCACTGTCTTCCCGCTTCCAACATCTCCCTGGACGAGCCGATTCATAGGATGGGGTCTTTTTAAATCCTCTATAATCTCGGACCAGACCCTCTCCTGAGCACGGGTCAATTGAAAGGAGAGGAGATCTAATAATCTCCGATCCAAGACGCCATCGTTTTGGAAGGAGATTCCCGTTTCCAGTGCCGTCCCTTTTTTCTTCAAGGCGAGCCCGAGTTCCAGAAAGAAGAATTCGTCAAAGATGATTCGGCGATGGCCGTCTGATCGATGGAGATTGAGTGCCTCCATCGATTCTCCATCCGGTGGAAAATGGACTCTTCGAAAAGCTTCTCGAAAATCGATCAGATCCTGCCGTTCTGCGACCTCTTGGGGAATGGGGCTCGAAAGTTCTTCCGCATATCCATCCAAAATATTCTTCATCAATCTCCGCAATGTCCTCTGGTGAAGTCCCTCTGTCTCGGAATAGATCGGGACGATCCGCTTGAAGTTCAAGTAATCCTTCTCGATATCTCCCTCGACCAACTCCACATCGGGATGATGAATCTCCCTATGATCCCTAAACCATGCCACCTCTCCGGAGAAGATCAGCCTGCGTCCCTTTTTAAACCGCTCCCTAAGATAACGCTCGTTCCCATGAAACCACTTCAACGTGAGGGTGCCGCTGCCATCACCAACCACCGCCTCAAAGATCCTCTTTCGCTGATTTTGATAAAAAGCCATTCCCGAAAGCAGAATCTCGCCAACCCCGGTCTCTTTTCTTCCGGTTCTTAGCTCTGAGATCTTTTTTAGGCTTCGGCGGTCTTCGTAGCACCTGGGGATAAAGTAGAGGGCATCTTCAACGGTTCGAATTCCTTTCTTCTCAAAGAGCTTAGCAAGCTTCGGCCCTACTCCCTTCACGTATTGAATAGGCGTCAAAAGGGGGTCTCTACGATATCGGGGGGAGGTGGATAACCGCTGCATTTAATTCAACTCTCCTAATAATGAGGAATTACCCAACACATCCCTTCCCCCTGGATGTGGAAATCTCTCCCATTCCCCTTGACGGGGAAAAGAGGTGAAAAGAAATTTAAAAAGCCTGGCAATCGAAATCGCGAAGCCAGGCTTTATTTTTTAGACAGAAGATCGATTTGATGGAAACGCAATCATTATCTTGAAGATAAAGATTAGAGAGGTAAAAAATATAGAACCGTGAAGCTGTCCCAGAATTCCTAAGAGGTCCCCCTGAACTCGTTTCAGGGCCTCATAAGCCATTAATTTTAGTAGATGCTGAACCAAGTTCACCATAACAAAGTGTGGTATTTCATTAATTTTGGGACAGCCTCCCTTCCCCTTTTCGATAGCTGGCCTCATGAACAGAGACAGGGACCGTGCCGTCGAGAAAAATTAACTTAGTGCCCAAGGATGTGTTAAACGATATCTACCGAGTTATATACCGATCGTTTGGGATCGTAAACTCATCAGCACGAGGCTCAAAGTCTCCCTGGAGATCTTTCGTCATCCCATAGATTTCTGGTTGCCAGTAGAGACAGATCAGAGGGCTATCTTCCAAGGCGAGCCTCTGAAGTTCAAAATAGATGTCCCTCGCCTTCTTATCATCAAAGGCCCCTCGGCCTTTATCGAGCAGCTCATCAATCTTTGGATCATCGTGCCCGTGCAGGGTGGGGCTAGAGTACGGCCAGCGAAAAGCCCAGTCCGCATTTACGGTAACCGTTCCCCATGAGGCAAGCCAGAGGTCAAATTTGGAGTCCTTCCCCTTTTCCCTTTCCGACCGAAATACGGCCCAGTCAGTTGGTACCACTGTTGCCTGTATTCCTATCTTCTGCAGTTGTCCAGCGATGGCAGTCGTAACCTCCTTATCCTTCAGGTACCGGCCATAGGGTGTTCCCAGATTCACCTTAAATCCTTGCCCGTAACCGGCCTCAGCCAGAAGTTTCTTGGCCCTGTCTGGATCGTAGGTGTAAGGAGTCAATTTAGGGTTATGGAACTCAATCAACGGATGAATCGGTCCATTCGCTCCCATACCCATTCCACCCAAAATATATTTAAGCAAACTTTCCCGGTCCACTCCACAACTTAAAGCCTGACGAATCCTTTTATCTTTAAATGGTTCGAACTTCTTCTGGTTTGGGGCCAAGTAGACTAATCTAAAAACAGGAAGGGCCTTCACCATTGTTTTTGGGTTTTCTTTGATCCTTGGAATGGCATCTGGAGAGAGGTTGGTGATCAGATCCACTTCTCCTGCCAAAAGGGCTGCAACCCTGGTAGAATCCTCCCTGATGATACGGAATGTGATACGGTCAAACTTTGGCCGGCCAGCCCAATATTCTGAGTTTGCTTCCAAGACGACCTTATTGTTAGGAATGTACTCGACGAGCTTATACGGACCCGTCCCTATCGGTTGAAAACTAAATTTCCCATAATCGCTGGCTGCTTTTGGAGGTAGAACTCCTTGGATGGCCCAGAAATTTAAGAATGGCCTCATGGGGATATTCGTCTTCACCAAAACTGTGTAATCATCGATGATCTCAACGCTCTTTGTAAACTCATACATCTTCTTCTGCGGAGTCTTTAAGGCTGGGTCCAAATATCGCTCCATACTATACTTGACGGAAGCAGCGTTGAATGGCTCTCCATTATGGAACTTCACGCCCCTTTTGAGATAAAGCTTCCAGGTGAAATCGTCCACCCTCTCCCATCTCTCCGCCAGCCAAGGCTTAATCTTCATTTCCCAATCGAAATAGACAAGGGGATCGAACATCATCCGGCAGATGCTGTAAGTGGGTTGGTCGAACTGGACCTGAGGATCAAGAGTCGGAGCAAAAGTACTGAACCCAATCGTGATCTCCTTTTTTGTAGTTGCCTCTGAACTTACAACCCAACAAACCAAAAAGAAAATTGCCCAAAAAAATATACAGACGATCTTAAAACTTCTCTTCTTTACCATGGATAGACCTCCTTTTCTAATAAAATGTTCCACCAAAATACCAATATCATCATCAAGGGGCCTTTTCTCCAATTAAGGCCACCCAATGTATTTACGGTTCCAATCTATATCTAATTCATTGAAGATCCGATAAATAGATGTATCAATCTGGGATCTCCTTGCATATACTTCCACCCTTGGAGTCCATTGCGACAATCAAGAGACCCAACTTTTTCACCTAAAAAACCCAAACGGCTGCCGGCATGCCCAGATCTATTCAATGGACTGCGCGAATCTCTTCTATCTGATTCGCATAATAGGCTGCTGTTCCAACGGTGGTGATCAGGTAAGCAGCCCCAAGTTTTGAAAGAATGCATAAGGCCTCCTGGCCCATCGATCCTTTTCCTATGAGAAGCTTCACCCCAAGCCTTTCGACTAATTGGGAGAGCGGTCCTTTGAACCTTGAATCAGCCCTGCACAAAGGTTTGTCCTTCCAAAACGATCAATCCATCTCCTTCCCTCCAAAATCAAGTTTCATGGGCCTTACAGGCGGACGATAATTTGACGGTTTAACTTCTGAAATAGCCTGGTGAGTCTCTTCAGCAATGATCTGGTTGACGAGCCTTCTGCAGGTCTTCCCTTGACAGAGACCCATCCCTGCCCGGGTCAGCCTCTTAATCTCATCGGCCGTTATTGCTCCCTGTTGAATGACTTGCAATATTTCTTCCCTTTTTACCTCTTCGCAGCGGCAAATGATTAGGTCGTCTTTCATCGCTTATTCTTCCTTCTCGATAAATTTGAAATTCCGGACATCTAAAGCAAACTCTTTTGGAACTGCCAGATAGATTACAGGAGTCCGGTCAAACTTTTTGGGATTGAGAACCTTGACCACACTTGCCTTGCATCCAGCCTTCCCTTCCCGATCCACCCCATAAACCGTCATACCGACTTCTGGCAAGGGTAATAATTCATAGGGAAAAGCCACCAGGGCCTCTTGTTCCGAATAGCTCTTATCGACAAGAAAGATGGCCAGTCCTGGACAGATGGCAATGCAGAGTCCGCACCCATTACATTTCTCCTCATCCAGAACAGGAAGATCGATGATCTGTTTTCCCACGGAAATCGCTCCATGAGGACAGATGAACTCGCATGGGTTGCACGGGATCTCTTCCATGCATTCAATATAGACCACCGGCCCTTTCTTCATGCGTTCTTCAGAAGGGACTCCAGGAGACTCTGCTAAGTCTCCCTTGGCTAGAACGCCTGTTTTAGAAAATGACTCTTGCATTCGTTTCCCCTCTCCATCAACTTATTCTTTGCCTGTCTCAACATCTCCCCAAACGGACCGGAACGGATGGATTCGATCCTGGATCGGACTTCGCCCATAAGGCTTTCCGCTTCTTGGTCTGAGAGATAGCCCAGGCAACGGGCCACATCCACCCCTACTAATCTCCCTTCTTCCATTGCAGCAGTCGCTTCCCCGATGCCCGCTGCATCTCCAGCCACATATAAACCGGCTACTGTCGTCTCCATATTTTTGTTATGGAATGGAACGTGGCCTCCAAGTTCGGCAATATAATCGAATTCACACCCAGCAATCCATGCTAGTTCAGCTAAGGGGTGCAATCCTACTGCAATGCAGATTGTATCCACATCAAATTCTCTTTCCGTACCCAGGATTGGCCCCCATTGATCATCGATTTGAGTGATCGTGGCTCGTTCCACCTTCTTGTCTCCCGAAACCTCTTTGATCGTGTGTCTCACAAGAATCGGCACTCCCATCCTTCGGATCTTGCTTGCATGCACCCCGTAGCCTCCAATCTCCGGAAGGGCCTCAACCACCGCAACAACCTTTGCACCAGCCTGCAGGAGCTGATAAGCTACAATCAGGCCAACGTTTCCAGATCCGACCATCAGCACCTTTGTCCCTGGGAGAACTCTATGGAGATTTACCAGTGTCTGGGCCGCCCCTGCTCCTAAAACGCCTGGTAGGGTCCACCCAGGAAAAGATAAAGCATTCTCCGATGCCCCTGTGGCCAAAAGGACTTTTTGTGCATGAACCCGGCCAACACTCCCCTGATGTTTTATCGCAAGGGTCTTTCCATCATCAAAAATCCCCCACACCACCGTATCGAGCATCACGTTAACGCCGGCTTTTTCAGTCTCCTCCAGCAGCTTGTTTCCAATGTCGATTCCCCGTGTGCCCGCCCAATGCTCCTTCGAACCAAAGAATTTGTGAATCTGTTTGAACAGCTGCCCTCCTGGGGCCTGATTCTCATCGATCATTAAAGTTCTTGTACCTGCTCGGCCTGCCTCGAAGGCGGCAGAGAGGCCTGCTGGACCTGCCCCTACAATTGCAAATTCCGTTTCTATCATCTCCTTTCCCCCCAGGACCCAAGCCCTTCCTGTGTCTGTACTCTCATCCCTTCTCGAAGCGGCGTGACGCAGGTCCTTACGTTCGGCATCCCATCTACGGTCATCACACAGTCCGTACAGCGACCGAGGGCGCAAAAGACCCCTCTCGGGCTCCCGCTTTTAACGGTATATCGGAAAACCTTAACCCCTGATGCTAAAAGGGCTGTGGCAATTGGCTCACCCTCATAACCCTTCATCGGCCTCCCATCAAATAGAAACATAACTTCTACGCCCTTCTTCATCTTCCCCAATATGGGGTGATCAATAACTCTCACCTCTTCCTTCTCCTTTCCTTTTCCCTCAGCCCGCAAGGCGCCGAGCTAATACAGCACAATCTTCGATTTTTTCGAGATGAAAGATCTCTGCGCATATCTCGTTCGTCCGAGATGGGCCTAAAACTGGTTCCACCAAGGAAGTAAACTTCACCCGAAGTTCCTCATCGGTCAATGGATTTCTTGGATCACCCTTTGGCAACCGTACCTCCTTCTCAAAATGACGCCCACCTTCAACTTCAATTGCAACCCGGGATATCAGCTCCCGCTCCACCCTCCCGTAGAGGGCATCTGCCTCTGCCCAACGATGAAAATGGACACTGTCCGCCAACTCCTTCACCTTTGAATTTGAGAGATGTTTGGGCTCAAACCATTGTGGCCCGGTTGGAATCCTTAAAAGGGTCAAGGCAATTAAATAGGGTGCACTAAAAGGAATGGTAAAAGATTCGTTGGGGAAAAAACTATAATTTTCAACTAACTCGAAAAATGAAGTGACATCGATCTGTCGGATAGTATCGACTATAAATTCTTCACTCTCCATCAGGGAAGATACTGCGTCCAGTGTAGGATTGATGTGCCGGCAAGCTGAGTAAGGTTTAATGGAAACTCTTTCAACAGCCCATTTATCGGGAGTGCCCTCCTTGATCGATATGGGACGGAACTTATCTGATCCTGCCATGACCCAGAACCCTTTGGGGCCATCAAAGACTGTCCGATCGCCCAAAAATCCCTGCTGAGCCATCATCGCCCCAAGCATCCCTCCCATAGCTGCCCATCCGTAATTATTCTTCATCCAATGGATCTCTCTTTTTTCTAAACCCAATTTTCTCACAGAGGGTACGGGAGAATTGAGTGCAGCAAGACTGATGCCGTCAGCCATCTGTTTTCCTTTAAGGCCGAGGGCCTTTCCTGCAGCTACCACCGAACTGAACACCTGCCAGGTGCTCAG
>CAZFJD010000103.1:0-674 GCA_964518775.1 uncultured Syntrophaceae bacterium | reverse complement strand
CTTTTTGAGCCTTCGGCGCGAAGGCTTGATGGAATCAGCTATTCGAATACCAATCTCGTATCCGGCGATCACTGCCGTTAAAACTTCCTTCCCGCTGGTGTGCAACTTCTCGCCCAAGGCCAGAACCGGCGGTATAACCGTTGCACCAGGGTGGCCAAAGTAGGTATCATCGAAATCGAGCAAATTGGCCAAATAGGCATTCACATATCCCGCATGAATGGACGGAATTTTTTTGCGACCAGTCACAATCGTTGATTCCTCCTCTCCGGAAAAGGCCGCAAAGAAGTCGATCATCTTTCGTCCCTGAACCAGTTGGGAACCACCGACCATACAGCCTATGGAATCTAGAATAAGCCTCTTGGCCGCATGGTTGGCCGACTCGGAAATGATCTCAAAACGAAGGGAGTCCGCAAAATGGCCCAACTTGTCCGCTGTTCCCACTTGATCGTCTATTTTCATCTGATTCATACCGGAGATTCCCTTTCTTCGGCTGTTCATAGATAGATTTTTTCAAAACGTGTCCATCGGAAGGCATGCAAATCCATGGAGCTTTTCCCGTCCAAGATCCATTCGGCCATCAGCTTGCCGACCATGGGGCCCAGGCAGAACCCATGACCTGAAAAACCAGAGGCCATGAAAAACCCTTCAAAATGCGGGGCCTTGTCAACGATCGG
>CAZFJD010000102.1:0-10320 GCA_964518775.1 uncultured Syntrophaceae bacterium | reverse complement strand
CCCCCAAGGGGAGAGGGGAAGGGTGAGGGCGAACTGAATCCAAAGCCTAAAGAGAGTTCATTTTTTTGTCAAGTTGTTTTTTTGAGAGCTATGAAAAACTACTTTTCGCTCTCTGATTACGCAGATTCCAAAAAAATTACACAGATTTTTCTTTATTTTTAATGCATTCCTAATCAGTGTAATCATTTTATAATCGGTGTAATCAAAGATTTCTGGACTTTTTCAGAAGTCTCTTTTTTCGATTTTTGATATTTCCATACGGCTTGGTTATGTTCCTCAATATTCGAAGAAAAATGGTGAGACCCGTCATTCTTCGAGACGAAGTAGAGATAGGAGACAGGGGCAGGATAGAGGGCGGCAAGAAAGGAGTCTTTTCCAGGGTTGCAGATCGGTGTGGGGGGAAGCCCACTGATGAGGTAGGTATTATAAGGAGAAGGCTGAAGCAAATGGGCCTTCGTCAAATTTCCGTC
The DNA here is from genome assembly GCA_964518775.1 of uncultured Syntrophaceae bacterium. GTDB lineage: Bacteria > Desulfobacterota > BSN033 > BSN033 > UBA1163 > JACAEX01. Next base: position 9,850 of record CAZFJD010000102.1, on the reverse strand, counting down.
AAAATTCTTAATTCCATAGATCACGGTGGGATCACTTTGGAGGGGGGTCTTCTGCTTTAATCGATTGTGGAGGACCGCGGAAATAAGAGGTTTCTCTTCAGCTAACGAGGTCTCTTTTTCGATGATCGAGGCTAAGATGACTGCTTCTCTCTGCGAGATCCCCAATTGAGAAGCTCTGCTTTGTAAGTCAGGCCCAAAGACTTTCTTGAACCGGTGGACCATCATCTTGATCACCTCTTCAGGCGCCATCTCTTTGATCAAGTGATAGGTATCAGGGAAGAGGTAGCCCTCCAATGTCGATCGGATCTCGGCCTGGCCAGACTGAGAGAGACCAAGGGAGGAGATGAAAGAAGATGAAGTTGCCTTTTGAAGAAATGTTTCTCTTTCCACGATGTTCAGATCTTGCAAGTGCTGGGCGATTTGAGATAGGGTATAGCCTTCGGGAATCGTCACCAGATGCCGCTTCACTTGGCCTTTCACAAGGATACCCAATACCTGAAAGGGAAGCATCTTGGTATGGAATTCATATTCTCCTGCTTTGATTTCAGTTTTCTTCCCGAGAAGCGTGGCTATTCCAATGAAAAGGTGCCTATTTCTGATGATCCCTTCCTGCTCGAGCATGGTTGAGATCTTCTTGAGGTGCATCCCCTTCTTAACCGTGATGATTTTGGTTGAGGGAGTTTGAGAGGGAGGCCGGAAAAGAAACCAATAGACAGAAAAGATAAGTAAGATAAGGACAAGGCCCAATGAAATGAAAATGGCTTTACGCCGAAGGAAAAGACCCATCGTTAGGTTTCCTGTTCTGGTTAAGGTATCCCTGGAGAATGAGGACAGCGGCCAATTTGTCGATGACCCTCTTCCTCTTCCTTCTGGAGAGGTCAGCCTCCAATAAGACCTTGGAGGCCTCGACTGTTGAAAGACGTTCATCCCATGTCAAGATGGGAAGGTTGATTTTTTCCTCGGCAGCCTTTATCCATTCGAGAACCGCCTCTGCCTGTTTCCCTATTGTCCCGTCCATATTCTTGGGAAGACCGACCACGATCTTCTCGATCCTGAACTGCGCAATGGTCTCGGAAATTTCCTTCAAATCCTCTCTCATTGACTTACGTGCGAGGGTTTTGAGACCTTGCGCCGTCAGCCCTAATTCGTCACTGATAGCTATACCGATGGTACGGGAACCAATATCTAAGCCCATAATTCTCATTGGTTTCTTATCGCTGATTTACTATCAATTGTCAAGAATCTCTTCGGGCCAGCCTTTCAGCCATCCAAGATTTGTTAATTAATACGAAAACTTACAGTTGTCATGCACACGTTAAATTTATCTTGACAAAAAAGAGGTAGTTTGTTATTAATTGCACAATCTGAAAGAAGGAGGCGGTATTATGGATTTTAAGTTTACCGAAGAGCAAGAGGCGATGCGGGAGATGGCTAAGAATTTTGCAGAAAAGAAGATCTTACCCTCCTTAGAGGAAGATGAGAAAGAGCATCGGTTTCGCCGGGAAATTGTTAAAGAAATGGCGAGACTGGGGTTCTTTGGTTGCATCGCTCCTGAGAAGTATGGGGGAAATGAAAGTGGTTATCTTGCAGCCTCTTTGATGACCGAAGAGATTGCGAGGATCTCTCCTTCCTGGGGACTGCCTTTTAACCTGCAGATGAATTCGATCCAATCCGTTCTTCTCGCCTTTGCCACAGAAGAACAGCGCGAGAAGTGGATCCCAAAATTGATCAATGCGGAGCTTTTAGGCTGCTTTGCCATCACCGAGCCAAATACAGGATCGGATGTTGCCTCCATGAAGTCCACTGCCCAGGAAGTTGAGGATGGATTCATCCTTAATGGGACAAAAATGTGGATTTCTGGAGTGCCTGTCGCTGATCTTGGAATTGTCTATGTCTACACAGATAAGGCAGCGAAACATCGGGGGATGTCTGCCTTTATTGTCGATATGCATCTGCCGGGTGTCACTCAAAAAGCGATTGAGACAAAGTTAGGACTTTACTGTGCCCCAACAGGTGAGATCGTTTTTGATAATGTTAAACTACCTAAAGATAGCCTGGTCGGTCAAAAGGGAGATGGGTTTAAGATCTGCATGTCCATGTTGGACAATACCCGGCTCTCCTCAGCAGCAAGAGCTGTGGGGGTTGCAAGGGCCTGTCTTGAGCATTCTGTTCGCTATGCCAATGAACGGGAGCAGTTCGGACAACCGATTGCCAATTTTCAGATGATTCAAGAGCAGATTGCGGAAATGTATGTGGAGGAAGAAGCGGCCCGATTATTAGTCTATCGGGCGGCCTGTAACCGAGATGAAGGGAAGCGGAATACGATCGAGGTTTCCTGTGCCAAATACTTTGCAGCGGAAGTGGCTGTTCGGGCAGCAAATACGGCGGTCAAGATCTTCGGGTCGTACGGTTTCTCAACTGAGTATCCAGTTGAGCGTTTTTATCGGGATGCAAAATCCTACCAGATTGTTGAAGGGACATCCAATATTCAAAAAATGATCATTGCAAGAAATGCTTTGGGTTTGAAATAAACCCCGTTAGAAAGGATGGGCTTTAACCTCCCATTCAATAAAGGAATGAACATGTTTTTCCCACAGCCTCGCTATAAATAACGGGGCTTTCTAAAAGGGTGAAGGAAGAATTCATCAAATAGGAGGAATTGGACATGGGAACATCAGTGACAGTGCCTATGGTGGGGAAGATCGTCTCAGTGACGGTGAAGGTGGGGGATCGGATTGAAGAGAACGATCAGGTTGCTGTCTTAGAGGCAATGAAGATGGAGATGCCCATTGTTGCTCCGGTGACCGGAACTGTGAAAGAAGTTTGTGTCAAGGCAGGTCAAGAGGTCGAGGCAGAGGCAGTGATTGCGGTCATCGAATAAAGAGAGTCATGTGGGATGGAGAAGAAATGATGGACGAAGAGTTCCTGAGCAGGTTGCACATCCGGCCTCTGACCATTGGGGATCTGGAGGCAATCATCGAGATCGACCATAGGATTTTGGGGAAGTTGAGGCCCGATTATTGGAAAAAGAGCATCGAACCTCCCGACACTCGATGCCCTCTCTCCTGCCTGGTTGCTGAATACGAGGGAAAAGTGATCGGTTTTATCGTTGGTGAGGTGAGTGGATGGGAGTTTGGGGTTCCTGATACGGTTGGATGGATCAGCACGATCGGAGTCGATCCCAGCTACCAACATCGAGGTGTCGCAAGAAGACTGGGCCAAGAGTTTATTAAGAATCTCAAGGCAATCGGAGTCAGTGTCGTCTATACCTTAGTCAATTGGAACGATTGGGATCTACTCAAATTTTTTCGTGCCATGGGCTTCGCAAGAGGCGGTGATATGATTAACCTGGAGCTGAAGATTGAAGGAGGATAAAGGAGCGTTTCGCAAGCGAAACTTGAGGAGCACTTCGTTTGAGGCAAAAATTTTTACCTCCAGCCTTAAGCGTAGCGGTCCTCAAGCGTAGCGCTCCTAATACAAATTAAGTGGAGTGATCCTCCTGCGAAGAGGAGAAGTGGATGGGTCGGTTGGAGCGCAAGGCAGCCGTTGTCACAGGCGGAGGAAGAGGGATTGGCAGGGCGATCTGTCTTGCCTACGCAAGAGAGGGAGCGGATGTCATCGTCAACTATGCAACGAAAGATCAGCCAGCCCAGGAAGTCGTTGGCATGATCCAGGGAATGGGCAGGAGAGCGGTCGCAGTTAAGGGGAATGTGGCAGTGAAGGCAGATGCAGAGAGGATCATTCAAGCGGCCATCGATCACTTTGGGAGGATTGACATTCTGGTGAATAATGCTGGCGCAACCAGGCCTGCCATGCTTGTTAAGATGACCGAAGAGCACTGGAATGAGGTGATTGACATTCATCTCAAAGGACCTTTTTTCTGCATCCAGGCCGCTTCAAAGTATATGATGGAGCAGAGGAGTGGTAAGATCATTAACGTCACTTCAGCAGCTGGAATCTCAGGGACAAAGGGCCAAATCAATTATAGTTCGGCAAAAGGAGGGATCATTGCGTTAACCAAGTCCGCAGCACGAGAACTGGCTGGCTATGGGATTACGGTAAATGCAGTTTCACCGGGATACGTGAGCACCGAAATGACCGAGAAGATTCGTACAGACCCAAAGCTAAAAGAGATTTACGTAGCAAGGATTTTGCTGGGTCGATTTGCTGAACCCGAAGAAGTAGCCCCGGCCTTCGTCTTCTTGGCATCGGATGAGGCCAACTATATTACTGGTCAGCTCTTCTGTGTGGATGGCGGACTCGGGATGACCTAATTCAAAAGATAAAATCCGAAGCACGAAATCCCGGTCTGCCAAAGAACTTGTTCGGCGGGCAGGCGAAATTCGAAACAATATCAAATGACCAAAATTCAAATGATCAAGACAAAGAATTTAGAGCTTTGAAATTGGGATTTTGGATTTGTTTCGGATTTCGATATTCGAAATTCGAATCTAAAAATAAAAAGGGGGGTGAAACGAATGGCAGCAATACCTGAGAAGATTGAAACTTGGCAAATGGTTCAGCCGACCACAAAGGACAAGGACACAGGGCAAGTCACACCTGGCAGGCTGGAAAAGGCATCGATTCCCGTACCAACCCTGGCACCCGATGAGGTATTGGTGAAGGTAGCAGGCAATGGGGTTTGCCATACCGATCTGGGCTATTTCTATGATGGCGTCCCGACCGTCCAGAAGCCACCTCTGACGCTTGGACATGAGATCAGCGGGACAGTGGTTGCTGGAGATGAGAGATGGATTGGAAAGGAAGTGATCATCCCTTCAGTGATGCCCTGCCGTAAATGCCTTCTCTGTAAAACCGGAAGGGGAAATCGCTGCTTGGCACAGAAGATGCCTGGAAACAGTTTGGGAGTTTACGGTGGGTATTCGAGCCACATTCCAGTACCTTACATCGACCTCTGTGAGGTGAGGAACCGGGGGAGTATCCCTTTAGAGCATCTCGCTGTGGTAGCGGATGCTGTGACCACACCTTATCAGGCTGCTAAAAGGGCAGATCTGCGACCCGGAGATAATGTCATCGTGATCGGGGTCACTGGAGGGGTGGGTGTGTATATGGCTCAAACAGCTAAAGCCCTGGGTGCGAAGACAGTCATTGGCATTGCGAGGAATCCAGAGAAGTTAAAGAGAGCTTTAAATTATGGGGCGGATTTTGTCATCAGTTCACAAGATAAACAGATTAAGGATATACGAACCGAGTTTCGGGATATCTGTAAAAAGAACGGCCTGGAGGCAGGATTTGGTTGGAAGATTTTTGAGGTGAGCGGAACCAAGGGAGGGCAGGACATCGCTCTGGAGCTTCTCTCCTTCACCGGCAAATTGATTGTGATCGGATTTGGGATGGCCAAGAATGAGTATAGCATTTCTCGGCTCATGGCCTTCGATGCAGATATCATTGGAACATGGGGATGCTTGCCAGAATATTATCCGATTGTTCTGGATATGGTCCTCTCAAAAAGGATCGATATCGCTCCATTTGTAGAGACGAGACCGATGAGCCAGATCCAGTCGGTTTTTGAGGAGGTCCACAAAGCCGGTTCTCCAGCAAAGAGGATCGTTCTGACACCTGATTTTTAATCCTCAAAAAACTCTACCCCTCACCTTTGTCCTCTCCCCTATGGGGGGAGAGGAAAGGGTGAAGGGACATAGAAAGGAGGAATTTGTATGGCATTGGATTGGTTGGTAAGAGATAATGAGCCGAAAGATCATAACTTATTTGGGGATCAATTTTTTGGAACAACCCCGCCCTGTACCACTTTTGAGAAGAAACCATTACTCGATCCGAAGGGGAATGTGGTGGAAGGGTTATATTCCGCGTGGGTCACTCTCAATAACCCTGAACAATTCAACTCTTATACAACACAGATGGTGAAGGGTGTCATTGCGGGCATGCACCGGGCCTCTGTTGATAAGACGGTTGTAGCCGTTGTCTTCACTGCTGTCGGAGACAGGGCGTTCTGTACCGGTGGAAATACGAAGGAGTATTCTGAATTTTATACTCGGAGGCCTAAGGAGTATGCGGACTATATGGATCTTTTCTCTGGCATGGTTGACGGAATCCTGAAGTGCCGGGTTCCGGTCATCTGCCGAGCTAACGGAATGAGAATTGCGGGTGGCCAAGAGATCGGACAGGCCTGCGACCTCACCGTTGCTGCTGATACAGCAGTCTTTGGACAGGCGGGAACAAGGGCTGGATCCACACCGGATGGTGGCTCAACAGACTTTTTACCCTGGAACCTCAGCATGGAACAGGCAATGTGGAATTGCATCTCTAACATTCCCTGGAGCGCTTATAAGATGGAGAGGCTCGGATTGATCACCAAGGCGATTCCGATAAAAAAGGATGATAAGGGGAACTGGGTGAGAGATCCACGCGTGATCACCGATAAGTATGTGGACAATGGTGAGATCGTCTATGGTGAGATGAAGGCAGGTGAGGAAGCAAAAAAAGCCATGGATTACCTAAAGACCTTGAAGACCGATTGGACCCAATTGGATAACTACGTCAACAATATGATATGGACCCTGGCCAATCTCTTTCCTCTCTGTCTCATGAAGACGGTTGAGACGATCCGAATTAAGAAGAAATTTTGGTGGGACAATACTAAGGCCCATGCCATCTACTGGCTGGCTGCCAATATGAATATGGATGCCTGGCTTGGATTTAATGCTTTCAACACACAAAAAGAGACAGGTTCCAGTGTGATCAACTTCATTGAATATCGCCGCCAGGTCGCCAAGGGTCACCTCTACGACGAAGAACTGGCAGAACTGGTATTGCCGAAGCCAAAGAAGTAATCTCCTGATCCCCCCAACCCCCTTTAGTAAATGGGGGAAAGGGGGGATTTTTGGAAGGAGGTGAGACAAATGGCCTTCAAATATATTCAAACCGAATTGAAGGATGGGGTGGCTTTTCTCACATTGAACCGAGCCCCTCTCAATGTCTTCAATATTGAGATGATGGAGGAGATCAATCATTATCTGGAGGGGTTAAAGAAGGAGAAATCTCTGAAGCTCCTCGTCATTCAGGCCGCAGGAAAAGCCTTCTCTGCAGGTGTGGATGTTGGAGAACATCTTGGCGATCTGGTCTATAAGATGATCGAAGTCTTTCACAGAATGTTTCGTTTGATGGACGAATTGAAGGTCCCTTCCATCGCGGTGGTAAATGGCTCGGCCCTCGGAGGAGGGTGTGAACTGGCCCTTTATTGCGACATCGTCATTGCAACAGAGAGATCAAAATTCGGACAACCGGAAATACAAGTTGGCGTCTTTCCACCTATTGCAGCTCTTATTTTTCCAAGGATGATTGGAAGAAAGAAGGCCATGGAACTGATTCTTTCTGGGGAGACGATCAATGCCCAAGAGGCCTTGGCCATGGGATTGATCAATAAGGTGGTTCCTGAGGGTTCTCTTGCTGAAGAGGTGAATGGATTTATTGAGAAGTTTAAAAGATTGAGCGGGGTCGTTTTGAAATTGGCCAAAGAGGCAACCCTCGCAGGTCTCAATGACGATATCGACCAAGGGCTCAAAGCGATTGAAAAGATCTATCTCGATCAATTGATGAAGAGCCACGATGCCATCGAAGGCCTCAAGGCATTCTTAGAAAAACGCAAACCCACTTGGAAAGACGAATAATTTAGGGAAGGCCAAAAAGCCTTCCCTTATCATCTCCCCAATATAGTACCTCCAGCCATATTAGCAAACTTTTTCTTCTTGACCATGGCGTTGAGAAAAATTAATATACGTTTTAATTTCTCCAATCATATTCTCATTCGTTTGTGGTGAAACCGATGGTGCTCGAAGGGGCTAATCCTTTTCCAAAAGAGTTTGTCGACCGATATTACGAAAAGCGTTGGTGGTTAGGAATTCCACTGGGAGAGATGCTGGATAGGACCTGTGATCTCTATCCCTACAAAGAGGCGCTGGTCGCCGGGGAAGTGCGGTTGACTTACAGAGAACTACGGGAGTGGACGGATCGAGCAGCCATTGCCTTCCTCGAACTGGGGATCGGGAAGCTGGATCGAGTCCTTCTGCAGATTCCCAACTGGTCGGAGTTCGTCTATGCCTACTACGGCCTCCATAAGATTGGAGCTATTCCTGTCATGTGCATCCCTCGATTCTCTCAGAGAGAGATAGAACATTTCTGTGAGATCACAGAGGCTAAGGCCTGGATTGTCCCCCTCCAGTTTGAAAAAATAGATTACAAACCAATGATCGAAGCGATGCAATCTCGTTCTCCGCTTCTAAAGCATATCCTTGTGATAGATTCCCCTGAGCTGAAGGGTGAGTTATTGCCCGAAGGGGCGCTCTCTTTCAATAGTCTTTTGACGAAGGCAGACTTAAACAAATATCCGAAAGATTATCTTCAATCTTTCAAGCCTGATCCGGATGAGATCTGCCATTTAATGCCTACGGGGGGAACAACCGGTCTCCCGAAGCTTGTCCCAAGGACCCACAATGATTGGCTCTGTAATGTAGAATTTCGTGCAAAAGCTTGGCAACGAAGCCCCCATGATATCACCTTGATCGCAACCCCTATTACTCATAATATGGCGATCGAGGTTTCCATGAACCCATCCTTCCTGACAGGAGGGAAAGTGGTAATGATTCCCTCCACCCGTCCCAGAGAGATTCTTGAGGCAATTGAGAAGGAAAAAGTGACCACGACGATCCTCGCTGTGGCTCAGGTTCAACAAATCGTTGACCTGCCGGAGCTGGATCAATACAGTGTCTCTTCTTTGCAGGTGATCGCTACGGGCGGGTCTCATATGCCGCCTGAGACCATTCGAAAAGTTTACAATAAACTGAAATGTAAATTTTATAATGTCTACGGCAGTTCAGAAGGTCCTTGTAGTCAGACCCGATTTGAAGATCCAGACGAAGTCGTTTTTCACACGGTTGGATGGCCCATCTGCCCTTATGATGAGTTTAAAGTGATCGACTCAAACGGCAATGCCCTTCCTCCAGAGAAGGAGGGAGAGCTCGTGGTGAGAGGACCTTGCATCTTTCGAGGATACTATAAGTCGGAGGCGGAAAATCGAGAAGCCTTTACACCGGATGGGTTTTATCGGACCGGAGACATTGCTAAATTCGATAGGGAGGAACGTCTTATCCTTACAGGCAGAAGGAAAGATATCATTATTCGCGGGGGAGAAAACATCAGTGCCAAAGAAGTGGAGGAGTTAATTAGCGGTCACCCCAAGGTGGGACAGGTATCTGCGGTGGGCATGCCAGACCCTGTTCTTGGAGAAAGGGTTTGTGCCTTCATCAAACCAAGAAAGAACGAAACCATCTTTTTTGAAGAGATCATTTCTTTTCTCAAAGAGAAGAAGACCTCGGTTCTTTATCTTCCTGAACGAATCGAGATCGTCGAAGAGATGCCTCTAACCAACGTAGGCAAAGTGGATAAGAAACAACTGAGAGAAGAGATTAAAGGGAAACTCAAAGAAGAAGGGAAGATTTAGAGTTATGAGTTACCAATTACGCTATGCTCTATGCGCTATGCCCCTAGCAATCCTAATAGGTGATAAAGCTTGGCAAAAAGGTTGCAATAATGGGGAAAACCATAATTATAACTGCACAAACAATCATTGCAGCAAGGAAGGGTAGTACACCCTTAAAGATACTCTGCAGAGGTACCTCTGGAGCAATCGCTTTAATTACAAATACATTTACCCCCTCCGGCGGTGAGATTACCCCCATCTCAGCGATCAAGACTACTACCACTCCAAACCATATTGGGTCAAAGCCAAGGCGCACAACAATCGGGAAAAAAATGGGAATGGTGAGTACAATCAACCCCATGGAATCCATAAAGGTGCCACCTAAGAAATAAA
>CAZFJD010000101.1:0-10366 GCA_964518775.1 uncultured Syntrophaceae bacterium | reverse complement strand
TATCTTCTCTCCTCTTTGTCATTGCTTCCTCCTTTGTCATTCCTGCGGAAGCAGAGCCTGCCCCGCACATGATGCGGGGAATCCATGTCTTTTTTGCCTGGATTCCCGTTTTCACGGGAATGACAGGACACAGGGCAAGATTTATCGAGGCAGTCCGATGGAAGAGGAAAAAAAGAGACAGAACCAGGAAGCAATGATCACTGAAGAGGCCCTGAAAGAGGCAGAGAAGTATATCGAAGAGGAGGAGGGCCCTTCTCGTCGGCTCACGGGGAGGATGGATGTCTTCATCACCATTGTGGCTGTAGTGATGTCACTCATTCACCTCTATGCAGCCATCGGTATCATCATGACACAGGTATTGAGAGGAATCCATGTGATGTTCGTCCTCTTTCTCACCTTTTTGATCTTTCCATCCTTTAAGCGATTTAAGAATCGGATCATCTGGTATGACTTTGTTCTCGCTTTCCTCGGGATCGCAGTGATTGTCTATATGCTGATCGACTTTGAAGAATTTATCTATCGCGTCGCGATACCGAATTTCTGGGATAAGTTCTTTGGGGTCATATTGATTCTCTTAGTATTAGAAGCGACTCGGAGGACAACGGGCTGGATTATGTCTGCAATCGTTATCGCTTTCATTATTTATGCATTTATTGGACCAGAACTTCCAACACCCTGGACACACCGGGGGTACGACATCGATCGGGTTGTGGGTCATATTTATATGACCCTGGACGGGATCTTTGGAGTCCCCATTGATGTCTCCTCTACATTCATCATCCTCTTCACCATTTGGGGTGCCTTTTTAGAATTCTCGGGTGCGGGAAAGTTCTTCATCGACTTCTCTTTTGCGGCGATGGGTGGAAAGCCAACCGGTGCTGGTCGAACTGTGACCTTAGCCTCCTTTCTCCTCGGAGGACCCTCCGGAAGCGGCGTGGCTACGACTGTTACATTGGGATCAGTTGCCTATCCCATGCTCGCAAAGGCAGGCTATAGCAAAGACGCTGCGGGTGGGCTTCTCTCTGCCGGAGGGATAGGAGCGATCCTTTCTCCCCCTGTCTTGGGCGCCGCCGCTTTTCTCATCGCGGAATTCTTAAAAATATCTTACTTAGATGTGATCATCATGGCTTGTATTCCAACGTGTCTTTATTATTGGTCCATTTTTCTGATGGTGGAGATGGATGCTAAAAAGTTCGGGGTGAAAGAAATCGCCTTTGATAAAACCTATAATTTGTGGCAACTCACTTACCTTTACGGATTCCACTTCATCTCCCTTATCGCCATTGTAGTGATCATGGTCATTGGGTTTACACCCATCATGGCAGTCTTCTGGGCAACAGTCATCACCTTTGCTGTTAGTTTCATTAGGAAAGATACAGGGCTTTACCCTAAGAAATTAGTCAAGGCATTGAGAGGAGGTTCGATTGGGGTATTGAGCGTTGCCTCAACCTGTGCGGCCGCTGGAATCATAGTGGGGGTGGTGACGCTGACGGGTCTGGGGTTAAAGTTCAGTTCGATTATTATCGCCTATGCCGGTGGAAGTCTTTTCTTGACCGCGGTCTATACAGCGATCATTGTCTGGGTCGTTGGGTTGGCTGTTCCTGTCACAGCCTCCTACATTATTTGTGTGGTGATTGCTGGCCCGGCATTGATCCAGTTGGGGGTCCCAGATTTTGCCGCGCATATGTTCGTATTCTACTATTCGATACTTTCAGAAGTCTCTCCGCCGACAGCCCTCTCATGCTTTGCGGCTGCAGCCCTAACAAAAGGGAATCCTTATAAGACGACCATGTATGCCTGGAAATATACGCTACCCGCCTTTATTGTGCCTTTCATGTTCACTTTAGATCCTAAAGGGGTTGGCATTCTGCTCAAAGGGCCGGCAATGGATGTAGTCTGGACGACCATCACTGCCTTTATCGGAATACTGGCTTTGGCAGGAGGCGTAGAAAATTGGTTTTTAAAGAAGACGACCTTCTACGAGAGGATCATGCTCATTGCGGCAGGGTTATTTTTGGTTTACCCAATCCCATTATACGACATCATCGGATTTGGCTTGATGGCTGTGGTGATCGTGTTACAAAAGCTAAGAGAGGAAAAACTTTCTTAGCGATCTGCTATCAGCTATCAGCTAATTGCCCTTCTATAGATGGACGCTGAAATCGCCCGCCTTTGGATTAACCAACCGAGCATAGTCATTATATTTAATCCGGAATGTTTCTACATGACTCCCTGCTCGAAAGACGATGAAATCGTCTTCTGTGAGAACCTGGTCGACCCAAACTTCTAAGTTGTAAAGGTTGCCGAAGGGGGGCATGGCACCGATCTCGCAGTCGGGAAAAAGTTCCTGGAAGTCCTCCTCTCTTATCATGCCTACTTTCTTGGAGTTCAGAACATCTTTCAGTTTCTTCATGTCAACTTGATAACTGGCAGGCAGAACCAACATGATCACCTTCTCATTGGCCTTCACCATCACAACCTTTGCCATCTCTTTCCCTGGGACATGCTGGGAAGCAGCAACCTCTTGAGCCGTATAGACTCTCGCATGGTAGCCCACTTCATAAGAGACCTGGTTCTTTTCTAAATATTCTTTCAATTTCTTTAATACCGTCATCTCGATCACCTCCTTTTCCCCAAAATCCTCCCTTTAACATCTGCCTGCCGGCCCTGAACCGTACTGGTACAGGGCCGGCAGGAACGGAGGTTGGGAGATTTGGTAACGTACGTTCATAATATACTCCAATTGAAAACGGATGGGAAGGGGTGAATTTGCCGTGCATAACTTTGATTTCTATCAAAGGATATATTAGAAATGATTTAACATGAAGGCCATAAAATTCTTCTTATTTCTCACATCCATCCTCATCCTTTTGACCGGATGCAGCAGTCTTCTCTATCTCTCCAAACTGGGGTGGCATCAATCCTTCGTTACGTTTCACAGCGTTCCTGTTGAAGAGGTATTAAGAGATGAGGCCGTGAGCCTCCGGTGGAAAGAGAAGATCGGCTTTGTCCAGGAAGTGAAGAGCTATGGTGAGGAGCGGTTGGGTTTAAGAAAGACGAAGAGTTATTCGAAATTTTTTGAAGTGAAGGGGCCCACCCTCTATGTGGTCACAGCTTGCGAAAAAGATCGTCTCCGACTCTATACCTGGAACTTTCCCATTACCGGCAGGGTTACCTACAAAAGTTTTTTCACGAAGCAGGGGGTTCTAAAAGAGAAGGAGCTTCTTGAAAGAAAAGGGTTAGATACCTTTGTCCAGCGGGCTGCTGCCTACAGCACTCTTGGATGGCTGAAAGATCCCATCTTCTCATCAATGATGGAATGGGATGAAGTGGTTCTTGCGAATCTTGTTCTCCATGAGATGACCCATGCCACGGTCTATTTCAAAGGTCAGACCGATTTTAATGAGCAGCTGGCCACCTTCATCGGAAATCGAGGAGCCATCGATTTCTTAATTAAAGAATACGGGCCGGGATCAAAGGAGGTAGCAGAGGCCATTCACATCCAGGAGGACGACTTCCTTTTTTCCAGATGGATTGATCAGGCTTGTCAACGGCTATCCGCTTATTATGCAAGAGAGAGTTCGAGACAGGAGAAACTGAGGGGAAGGGAAGAGATCTTCCGATCCATCAAGGAAGAATTTAGAGAGATAAAACTCCAGCTCAAAACAGGCTGCTACAGAGATTTTGAAAAAATGGACATCAATAATGCGGTGCTATTGGCCTATCGTCGATATATCCATCGACTCGAAAAGTTTGAAACCATTTATGAACACTTGGGAAGGAATCTAAGAAAGTTTGTTGAGTTTTTTAGGGAGTTACGGAGGTCAGGAGAAGATCCTTTTTCTTATATGGATAAATGGACAAAAGAAAGAGGCTTAACAGCCTCTTCTTCCTCACAATGAATTCTTCAAAAAAATTCCGCAGCCCGGATTCCGAATTAATGTTACCGTTCCCTCTTCCCTACGATGAACTCCTCCACCATCAGTCTGGCCTGGTCATCGGGAATTTGAATGATCGGGTGTTTCATGGCATAGGCGGAGATAGAGGTGAGGGGGCCGCTGATCTTTCGTTCACGGGCGATTTGGCAGCATCGGATAGCATCAATGGTCATCCCGCCGCTATTGGGTGAGTCCTCTACGGAGAGTCTTAATTCAAGGGTCAGCGGAACTTCTCCAAATCCCCTTCCTTCCATGCGGAGGAAACAGACCTTATTGTCGTTCTGCCAGGGGACATAGTCGGAAGGCCCGATGTGAATATTTTCCGGTTCCAGAGGAATACCCAATTGGGATTGAATCGCCTCTGTTTTTGAGATCCGTTTATTCTTTAGTCGATCCCGGTTCAGCATATTGAGGAAGTCGGTATTTCCTCCTGTATTGATTTGGTAGGTTCGGTCCAGTCGCACTCCACGGTCCTCAAAGAGTTTCACCAAGGCGCGATGGATGATGGTCGCACCCATCTGGGATTTGACGTCGTCCCCAACACATGGAATTCCCTTTTCCTCAAATCGTCTCGCCCACTGATGGTTGGAGACGATGAAACAGGGCATACAGTTGATCAGACTGACCCCGGTGCTGAGACAAGCCTCGGCATAGAAGGCCGTTGCCCGATCAGAGCCTACAGGAAGGTAGTTGAGGAGGATATCCGTTCCAGAATCTTTGAGTACCTTTGCCACATTGCAGGGTTTTTCACTTGCGAGGACAAAGGTTCGTTCCTCAGGATAGTCCCTCATGTGCTCGGAGACTCCATCCAGGACTTCGCCCATGGAGACAGTCACGCCTGAGTCATTAAGGTTTGGATAGAGAACTTTGGTGCAATTGGGTTTGGCGAAGATGGCCTCTTTAAGCGGTTTCCCTACTTTTCTCCGATCGACATCAAAGGCAGCCGCCACTTCTATATCCCAGGGCTTGTAACCTCCGATATCGAGGTGCATCAGGCCAAAGGCTTCAAATTTCGGGTTATGGAAACTTCTTTCTCTATAGAATTCAATCCCTTGAATGAGAGCGCTGGCACAATTTCCAACCCCCACAACCGCAATACGGATTCGATCCTTCTTCATGACAGTTCGACCTTTCCAATAATTTCCCAGGTATTTCTAAGCCAATCTAATTATCGTATTTCATTTGAATTGTCAAGAAATTTGGGACGGCAGTTTCTCTACAAAGGGAACCGTTTTTCTTGACTTCTCTGTTTTTATTTGATAATTTCCGCACAGATTCGTATCTTCCTCCTGCCCATGATGAAGAAAGGAAAGTCCACATTCCTCCGACAGCCGGTTCGACATCTGGATCCTAAAGAGACTCAGAGCCTTTTGGATCTGGTTCAGAGCTTTCAATATACTTCTTTCCAGAGCCGGAATATGTTTAGGTGTTTCGAAGTCTACCTCAAGATGCTCGCTGACCCCGGCTGCATCGTCTTCCTGGGGTTATCTGGAGCGATGATCCCGGGCGGGATGCGCAAGGTGATCCGGAATATGATAGAGATGAAACTGGTCGATGTGATCGTTTCCACCGGCGCCAATATCTTTCACGACATCTTCGAGAGTTTTGGATATCACCATTACCTTGGTTCTGAGGAGGGAGATGACGATCTTCTAAGGAGACATCGTATCGTACGGGTTTATGACGCCCTGATGGATGATCATGAAATCAACCGGGTGATTCGTCTTCTTTCAGAGGTTCCAGGAGAGTTAGGAGAGCGAGTCGTCTCCTCACGCCGATATCTTGAAGTATTAGGAAAACGTATCAGGGATGAAGGATCTATCCTCAAGGCAGCCTCAACCTTTGGGGTCCCGATCTTTGTCCCTGCTCTGAGTGATAGTTCCATTGGTATCGGCCTGACATTTCTTCATGCTCGAAAGAAGACTCCCTCAGAGGGCCTCCTCATCGATCAGATTCGGGATAGTTATGAGATCGGCCAATTAAAGAAGATGGCGTGGGTGACCGGGGCGATCTATGTTGGAGGAGGAGTTCCCAAGAACTACATCCAACAATTAGGACCGGTGAGTGAACTCCTATTCAAGAAAGAGAGCGGCCATCGGTACGCCTTTCAAATCACGACCGATGACCCCAAATGGGGAGGTCTCTCTGGTTGTACCTTTGAGGAAGCAAAGTCCTGGGGAAAGATTGAGAAGGGTTCAGCCTATGCGGCTGTCTATATCGATGCAACCATTGCTCTTCCGTTATTGGTTGGCGCCCTCTTTCAGGAAGGAAAGGTCTACCGAAGAAGGAAGAGGCGCCGTTTTATATGGAAAGAAGACAGACTGAGATCCATTCAATTCGTTTAGGCCCTTATCAGTTGTATTTGAAATCTCTTGTCCTTTCTAAGCCCCATTTATAACTCGATAGTTCTATTCAGGATTCTCGGATTCCCCGCGTGCGGGCCGAAGCCTTTGGCGGAGGACCCGGCAGGCAGGAAGGGTTCAGGTGAAACACTTAAAATTAAAGAATTAGCATTCACTTGAACCCATGACCCCTTCCTCGGTTCCTACTCACAGGGAGAAAATAAGTTGAAAAAAACAGCAGCAATGGTTATATTAGACTAAGAAATTATTGGGAAAAAGGAGCTTGAGATCGATGAAAGATTCCGATTCCAAAATTCCAGATCAGAAAGAGCTGGAGAAGGAACTGAATGAATATTTGGGCAAGAAGTACGGCGATCGAATCCGGTTGGTTGTACCCATGCTCTTTCCCAAGCCACAGACCGAAGAGATCTTGAAGGAGGAGAAGGAGCCCGGTGAGGGAAAGAAAAGAAAGATTGATTTCGATTTAAAGCCGGAGGAGTTAGAGGCATTTCTTAATGACTATATCATACGCCAGGAAGAGGCGAAAGAGATCCTGGCCACAAAGGTCTGCACCCACTTCAATCGGATCAAGTTCACTGAAGTGACCAAGGGTCGAAATCGATATGAAGGGGTCGGCCACATTAAGAATAACATCCTGATGATTGGTCCGACCGGGGTCGGAAAGACCTACCTGATCAAATTGATTGCGAAGAAGATCGGTGTCCCCTTTGTCAAGGGGGACGCAACGAAGTTCAGTGAGACCGGATATGTGGGAGGGGATGTAGAAGATCTCGTTCGAGATCTGGTCTACGAAGCCAACGGGGATATTGACCTGGCTCAGTATGGAATCATCTACGTCGATGAGATTGATAAGATTGCCTCGTCGAACAACCTCATCGGCCCGGATGTTTCCAGGACAGGTGTCCAGCGGGCTCTGCTCAAACCGATGGAAGAGACAGAGGTCGACCTCAAGGTTCCCCACGATCCCATCTCTCAGCTGGAGGCGATCGAGCATTATCGAAAGACCGGAAAGCGGGAGAAACGGATGATCAATACGAAGTACATCCTCTTCATCATGAGCGGAGCGTTCAATGGTCTGGAGGACATCATCAAGAGACGATTGAACCGGGAGGGGATTGGCTTTGGTGCGGAGATCCGCTCGAAGGACGAGCGAGCTGAATATCTCAAGCAGGTGAAGGCAGAAGATCTCATCGGCTATGGATTTGAATCGGAATTCATTGGAAGGCTTCCGGTGAGCGCGGTTTTTGAGAAACTGGAAGTTGAAGACCTCTATGCCATCCTTAAGAATCCCAACAATCCCATCATCCTTGGGAAAAAGAAAGATTTCAAATCCTATGGGATCGACATTCAGTTCGAGGAAGAGGCCCTTTACGAGCTGGCGGTGAAGGCCTACGAAGAGAAGACCGGGGCAAGGGGATTGGTCAGTGCCGTGGAGAAGGTTCTGCTCAAATTTGAAAAGCGGCTCCCCTCCACCGACATTCGGAAATTTGTTGTCACCCGGGCTGTGGTGGAACACCCAGAACAGGAATTGGAACGGTTGATCGGGGATCCTTCGAATCCTGAGATGCTTGCCAAATTTGATATGCTTCTTTCTAAGGAGAAGATCGCCTTGAAGGAGTCCATCCGGAACAGAGAGGAGGAATTTAGGAAACGGTATGGAATTGACTTTCTGGAGAGCCGGATCGATCTCATTGCCACCCGGATCGTTGAGAAAGGGTATGATGTCAACACCGTCTGTGAAGAGGTGGTGGAGGTTCAGCAGCAGATCGAGGAGTTCCAGAGGGATTTTCAGGGGAAATACGGAATCCGTCTCCAATTTAGCCACGACGCCTTCGATCGGATCACAGAGATTGCCCTTGATGAGGATGGAAAAGGAAGATCGGTCTGTTCTCGGCTATTAAAGGATTACGAGCATGGAATGAAATTGATCCGCGATAAGATGGGCCGAAGAGAGTTCTTCATTACTCGAGAGGCCATCGATGATCCAGAAGGGTATCTCAACCGGATGATTCGCGAGATTTACAGCAGACAGGCAGACCAAGAACCAGAGGTTAAGGAATAATGGCGAGCAAGGACTATTACGGCATTTTGGGCGTGGGTAAGAACGCCGGTGACGATGAGATCAAAAGAGCCTACCGAAAGCTCGCGATGAAATATCATCCCGACAGAAATCCCAACAGAAGAGAGGCCGAGGAGCGTTTCAAGGAGATCAATGAGGCCTATGCGGTCCTGAGCGATAAGGAGAAGCGGAGACAATATGACACCTTTGGTGCGGAAGGGTTTCGTCAGCGATTTACTCAAGAGGACATCTTCCGAGGATTCGATTTCGACGAGATTTTGTCAGGCCTCTTTGGAGGAAAGGGAAAGCGGGAGTTCAGGTTCGGAGGGAGAGGCGGGTTCGATTTTGGAGACTTTTTCGGACAGACAGGTTACCAGGATATGGGCCGGATGCCTCAGAAGGGAGAGGATATTCTCTATGAGCTGACCATCTCCTTGGAAGAATCGGCCTTGGGTGGAGAGAAGAGGATCTCCTACCGGAAGAATGGGAAGATGGAGGAGGTATCAGTAAAAATCCCAAGAGGCATTCCACATGGGAAGAAGCTGAGACTTGGCGGAAAGGGGATGGAAGGCAAAAAAGGTGGTCCTCCTGGTGACCTCTATCTTCAAATTTCAATCAGGGAGCATCCCATCTTTATCCGGGAGGAGGATGACCTCATTGTGGAGAAGGAGATTGATTTTTCAGAAGCCGTTCTTGGAACCACGGTCGAGGTTCCAACCCTTGAGGGTAAAAAACTGGTTAAGGTCCCACCAGGTACCCAGAGTCATACGAAGATGCGGTTGAAGGGTCTGGGCATTCCGCATTTTCAGGGAGAGGGTAGGGGGGACGAATACGTGAAGGTGATTGTCAGGGTTCCGAAAAAATTGACAGAAAAGAGTAAAAGGCTGGTTGAAGAGCTTGCCAGAGAAGGCATATAACTCAAAATGGCAAATGTCAAATTTCAAAGTTCAAACTACAAATATTTGGCATCTGAGCTTTTTATCAAAACTGCTCACTCCTAACTTTTAGCTTGTAATTCATAACTCATAACTCTCCTAAGGTTGACTTTTACCTTATCCTGTAAGAAAATATTGAGTAACTTCGTTGTCTGACCGAATAGGGGGAGATCATGGCAGAAAAGATCTTTGAAGAAGTTCCATTGGAGCAACTGAGGTGGAGATGTGACCCCAATACTTTGCCCTTTGAGACCACGGAAGCCATCCAGCCCTGCGACGAGATCATCGGTCAAGCAAGAGCCTTGGAGGCAATTCGGGTAGGGTTGGATATCAATAGCATTGGGTATAACATCTTCGTGACCGGTCTGGCAGGGACGGGACGTTTCACCACCATTAAGTGCGTTCTGGAGGAGATTGAGGTAAAGGGAAAGATTCTCAACGATCTCTGCTATGTCAATAACTTCAAGAATCCGGATATGCCACACATGCTCAGTCTTCCTGCAGGGCAGGGAAATGCCTTCAAAAAAGAGATGGAAACGTTGATCGAAACCTTGAAGAAGAAAATCCCTCTGATGTTCGAGAATGAAACCTATCTCAATAAAAAGAAAGAGGTGGTCGAAAAATATCGGAATAAACAGGCTGAGATGTTCCGGGAGTTTGAGAAGAAAGTGAATAAGGAGAATTTTGCTCTGGTTCAGATTCAGATGGGACCTTATTCTCGACCTGGCATCTTCCCCGTCATGGAAGGCAATCCTGTCAATCTGGAGCAGTTAGAGGCGATGGTGGAAGAAGGGAAACTGGCCAAAGAAGATGTGGAGAGGATCAAGGGGAAGCAAACAGAACTGATCAACGAATTGGAGAATATCTTTAAGGAGACACGGAAATCGGAGAAGGACGTCAAGGAAGAGCTTGCCTCCTTAGACAATGAGGTGATCTCTCCGGTGGTCAAAGACTCGATCTCAGATATTAAGGAGAAATTTGATTACGAGAAGGTCTATCGCTATCTGGACGAGGTCCAGGAAGATATTTTAGCCAATCTCAGTCGTTTCAGAGAAAAGGAGGAAGCTCCTC
>CAZFJD010000100.1:0-10381 GCA_964518775.1 uncultured Syntrophaceae bacterium | reverse complement strand
GGTTCTATCCTCAATAAAGGTCCCTATCTTTCGAAACTTCTCATATCTCCTTCCCAGCAATTCTTCCATCTCCATCCTTTCCAATTCTTGCAAATGTCGCTCCGCCACCTCCTTGAGAGAGGTCGCCATCCCTTGCGGGTCTCGATGGGCTCCTCCCAGGGGCTCCTTGACAATCTCATCGATCACTCCCAAGCGAAACAAATCACTCGCCGTTAGCTTCAGCGACTCTGCCGCCATCTCTTTCTTCCTGCCGTCTTTCCAGAGGATGGCCGCACATCCCTCCGGACTGATCACCGAGTAGATCGAATACTCTAACATCAGAATTCGGTCGCCAATCCCGATGGCTAAAGCCCCTCCACTTCCTCCTTCTCCGATCACCACCGTGAGGATGGGGGTGCGTAGCATCATCATCATTTTAAGGTTTCTTGCGATGGCTTCGGCCTGCCCTCTTTCCTCTGCACCCACCCCAGGAAATGCGCCGGGGGTGTCGATCATCGTCATCACGGGCTTCTTAAACACCTCTGCCATCTTCATCAACCTGAAGGCCTTCCGGTAGCCTTCAGGGTGTGGCATTCCGGCATTCCGATAAGCCATCTCTTTTGCATCCGCTCCTCTCTGATGGGCGATGAGGATCAAGGATCGACCGTTAAACTTAGAGATCCCTCCGACAATGGCCGGATCATCCCCATAGGCCCGATCTCCGTGAAGTTCAATAAAATGTTCAAACATCCACTGAAGGTAATGCGAGGCCTTGGGCCGATCGATATGCCTTGCCAATTGTGTAATCTGCCAACGGGTCAAATTGGAAAATATCTCCTTTTGCAATCGAAGGAATTTCTCTTCCAAATTTTTTAACTGCTCGTCCAAATGAAGTTGTTTCCCCTTCGAGAACCTTTTCAGATGTTCGATCTCTCTTTCCAACTCCACTAAAGGCCTTTCAAAATCCAAATAATGTCTCACCATGTTTGAGCCTGCTATTCGAGGGAGATGAGGGGAGATGCGAAGAGACTTCTAATTTGACTTTGGAACTCCTGACTGGGGTCGACCATATATTCCTCTGACAAAGCGATGACGGTCTCTTTTTCTGTTCCATTGGTCAGATGAAGCAAGACCTTATACGATCCTCTATGAGCAACGACGATCTCCTTTAGGTCTGCCAGCTGAGTCGGTGTGAATGAGGAGAGTGGGACTTTTAAATGGAGGGTCTTTGTGGAAGGGAGGGACATCTCTGGAAGAGCACGGACCTCTGTGCCTTTGATCTTTACATGCTCCTCGGAGGCATCGAGGACACCGCGAACGAGGATGGGATCTCCTCCTCTCAGGCGCGGCAAAGCGGCTTTGAATACCTCGGGGAAGAGGATGACTTCGACAAATCCCTTCATATCCTCCAAATTCAAAAAGGCCATCCGATCCCCTTTTTTGGTCACGATCTCTTTCAACCCGCTGACGAGGCCGCAAATCTTGACCTCCGCACCATGGGGTAATCTCGAAAGGGTGGACGTATCCTGCTCCGTATATTTCTTCATCTCCTCTTGATACCGTGACAAGGGATGGCGGGAGATGTAGAATCCGATCGTCTCCTTTTCAAACACAATGAGTTGACTCTCTGGAAATTCATCCATCTCAGGATAGTTTTCCCCTTCTTCCCCAGGGACAGGCATCCACATGCTCATCTGGATCTCTTCTTTCTTTCGTTGAAGCGATTGCGAACGCTCGAGAAACTCCTCCAGGCCGGTCAGCATCTGAGACCGATGAACCCTTGAGAAATCAAAGGCCCCGCATTTGATCAAACTTTCGACCACCCGCCGATTCACCTTCCTCGAATCCACCCTCTTACAAAAGTCGAACAGGGATTGAAATTTCCCTCTTTCTTCCCTCTCCATAAGGATCGCATCCACAGCGGCATCCCCGACATTCTTCACCCCAGCCAAACCGAATCGAATTTGACCTCCGCTCACTGTAAAATGTTTATGACTCTCATTGATATCCGGCGGCAAAATATCAATGCCCATCTCACGACATTCGGCAATATATTTCACAATTTTATCCGGATTCTGAACTTCGCTGGTGAGCGAGGCGGCCAAAAACTCGATCGGGTAATGGGCCTTCAAGAATGCGGTTTCGTAGGCGATGAGGGCATAGGCCGCGCTATGGGATTTGTTGAAACCATATTCAGCGAACTTGGACATCATATCAAAGATCTTCTCTGCCTTCGTCGGATTGATTCGACGCTTTCGCGCCCCCTCCAGAAATTTCTCTTTCCGCATCTCCATCTCTTTAGGCTCTTTTTTGGACATGGCGCTTCTGAGAATATCCGCATCCTCCAGACTGAAATTCGCCAAAGAGCTCGCAATCCTCATCACCTGTTCTTGATAGACAATGACGCCGTACGTCTCCTCCAAGATCTCCTTCAGTTCGGGAAGGTCGTATCGGACGAGGCCTTTTCCATGTTTTCTCTTGATAAACTCGTCCACCATGCCGCTGGCCAACGGGCCAGGCCGGTAGAGAGCCACCAAGGCGATGATATCCTTGAAACGTTCAGGTTTCAATTTGGTCAGTAGATCTCTCATCCCAGAGCTTTCTAATTGAAAGATTCCAAGCGTCGATCCCGAGGCCAACAAGGCGAACGTCTTCGGATCGTCCAAGGGAATCTGTGAGATCTCTATCTTCGCTCCTCTTTCCATCTCGATGAGTCGAATCGTATTGTTGACAACCGTAAGGGTCTTGAGCCCCAAGAAATCAAATTTGACCAGTCCAATCTTCTCCACGTCCTTCATGGGATATTGGGTCATGACCTCCCCATTCTGCCCACGGTAGAGGGGAAGGTATTCCATCAACGGCTTATTTGAAATGACCACGCCCGCGGCATGGGTCGAGGCATGTCGACTCAGCCCTTCCAGCGCCTTCGCAATACTGAATAAGGAGGCCATCCTCGAATCCTTCTGAATGATCTCCTCCAATCTTGGCTCCTGCCTCAGGGCCTGGTCGAGAGTGATATTCAACGTGTTGGGAATGAGTTTAGCAATTCGGTCCACCTCCGCATAGGGGACGTCCATCACCCGTCCGACATCACGGATCACTGCTCTCGCCTGCATTTTACCAAAGGTGATGATTTGGGCGACACTCTCCTTCCCGTATTTGTTCATCACATATTGGATCACATCCTCCCTTCCATCCATGCAAAAATCGACATCCACATCGGGCATGCTGCTCTTTCTCCCAGGATTCAAAAACCGCTCAAAGATCAAGTCGTACTCAATCGGATCTAAGTCGGTGATGTTTAAGGCATAGGCCACCAGGCTTCCAGCGGCTGAACCCCTCCCTGGACCGACTGGGATCCTGCGATTCTTCGCAAAATTGATGAAATCCGCCACGATCAGGAAATATCCCGAATAACCCATGGATTTAATAATCTTCAGTTCCTCTTCCAAGCGAGCCCAATACCGAGCAGATCGTTCTCCAAAATCTTTCCTCTCCTGATAGGCAATCAGTCGCCTCTCCAACCCCTCACGAGAAACTTTTTCGAGATGGGTATCCAATGATTCTCCCGAGGGAACTGAGATTTTTGGGATGTGCTTCTCTTCAAATTTCAACTCCAGGTTACATCGATCCGAGATCTCCATCGTATGGGTGAGGGCCTCCGGGGTATCTTTGAAGAGATCGGTCATCTCTTCGGCCGACTTCAAATAAAATTCATCCGATGAGAACTTCATCCGATCGCTATCGGAAAGCGTTTTTCCCGTTTGAATGCACAAGAGAACCTCATGGGCCTTGGCATCGGTTCGGTGGAGGTAATGGCAATCGTTTGTGGCAACCACCGGAAGTAAGAGCTGCTTTGCGATCTCCAAGAGTCGATCGTTCACGAGGTGCTGATTT
The DNA here is from genome assembly GCA_964518775.1 of uncultured Syntrophaceae bacterium. GTDB lineage: Bacteria > Desulfobacterota > BSN033 > BSN033 > UBA1163 > JACAEX01. Next base: position 6,505 of record CAZFJD010000100.1, on the reverse strand, counting down.
TCCACACCGTTGTCTTGAATTTCAACAAAAAAGCGGCGTTGATCGAATATCCTGGCGTATTCTTCCGCAGACCGGACAGCTTTCTTCATCTCCCCTCGACCGGCGTGGACTGCGATTTCACCTTTCGGACAACCACTGAGAGCGATCAACCCCTCATGATATTTGCTCAAAATCTCTTTATCCACTCTCGGCTTGTAATAAAACCCTTCAAGGTAGGCAAGGCTGATCAATTTAATGAGATTGAAATAGCCGATCCGGTTCTTAACCAAAAGTGTCAGATGATACGCCCCTTCTGCCTCTCTCACCACCTTTTTTTCAAATCGACTCCCAGGGGCAACATAAACTTCACAGCCGACGATGGGTTTGATGCCATGCCGGATGGCTGCCTGATAAAATTCTATCACACCGAACATATTTCCGTGATCGGTCAGCGCAAGAGCAGCCATTCGATATTTCTTTGCCAATTCAAAGGCCTCTTCGAACCGAATGGCGCCATCCAAAAGGCTGTACTGGCTATGGACATGAAGATGAACAAAATTAGCGTGCTGCATAGAATCAAAATGTCAAATGTCAAGGTTCAAATGTCAAATCAAATCCAAAGCTCAAATATCGAGAATTTTTGATTTTGAACTTTGACATTCCTTTGACATTTGGATTTTGGAATTTGGATTTCCTTCACTCCCATTCGATCGTGCTGGGCGGTTTGGAACTGATGTCATAGACGACCCGATTCACCCTCTTCACTTCGTTGATAATCCGATTTGCGATGTCCCCTAAGATCTTGTAGGGCAGCCTCGCCCAGTCCGCCGTCATCCCGTCTTGGCTGCTAACGACCCTCAATGCAATCACGTTCTCATAGCTCCGCTCATCCCCCATGACGCCAACGGTTTTCACCGGAAGCAAAATGGCGAAGGACTGCCACACCTGATCCAGCAGATGAGCTTTTTCCATCTCTTCCATCACGATCTCATCGGCAGCTCTCACGATCTCTAATCTTTCCCGGTTGACTTCTCCAATGATGCGGACAGCGAGTCCAGGACCTGGAAAGGGTTGCCGATGGAGCATCTCATCCGGCAGCCCCAGGATCTTCCCCAACTGTCGCACCTCGTCCTTGAACAATTCTCGCAGGGGTTCTACTAACTTCAATCTCATCTTCTTCGGCAGCCCTCCCACGTTGTGATGGCTCTTGATGGTGGCAGAGGGTCCTCTCGATGAGATACTTTCGATGACATCCGGATAGAGCGTCCCCTGGGCCAAATATTTCACTGCGCCGATCTTTCTTGCGTGCCTCTCAAAGAGAGAGATAAATGCCTTTCCAATCTTTTTCCTTTTTGCTTCCGGATCGGTCACACCTTTCAATCTTGTAAGAAACCAGTCCTCTGCGTCGACATAGATCAATGGAATTCTAAAATGATGACGAAAGAAATTCACCACTTGAGAGGCTTCGTTTTTCCTCAAGAGGCCATTATTCACGAAAATACACTGGAGCCGATCACCAATGACCTTGTGCAACAAAATGGCAACGACCGTGGAGTCGACCCCACCGCTTAAGGCACAAATCACCTTTCCTGACCCAATCTCCTTCTTCACGTCACGGATGGCCCCCTCCAGAAAGGACCGCATCGTCCAACGCCCGGAGCATTCACAAATGTTGAAGAGAAAATTCCGGATGATCTCCAACCCTTTCGGGGTGTGAACCACTTCCGGATGGAATTGGAGCCCGTAGATTTTGTTCGATCCATCTTCAATGGCAGCGAAAGGGGTGTTCCTCGAATGGGCGATGGCATGAAATCCAGGAGGCAGCATCTTAATCTGATCGCCATGGCTCATCCACACATCCAGTTGACTTCCCCTCCTTCCAATATGTCTGAACAATTTCCCACTGCGGTCAAGGATCAGTCTTGCCTTTCCATATTCCCTCTTTTCGGATCGAGTGACTTCTCCTCCTAATAAATGGCCGATCAGTTGCATTCCGTAACAGATCCCTAAAATCGGAGTGCCCATCCTTAGGATATTGGGATCGCAGAGGGGCGCATCCTTTTCGTAGACGCTGGCAGGTCCCCCAGAAAAAATGATCCCCTTGGGCGACATGGATCTTACTTTTTCTGCGGGGATATGATGAGGGTAAATCTCACTGTAAATCTGGCATTCTCTCACCCTCCTCGCAATCAGTTGGGTATATTGGGAACCAAAATCGAGAATACATATCTTGTCGAAAGGGGGTTGGGCCATATCGTTCAATTAGAGAGCTCTGAAAAACTACTTTACGCTCTCTTGATTTCTGAACTTTTTCAGAAATCTCAATTAATGTTTCAACAAATATTTCTCACCCTTTAACTCATACTGATAGGAAATCCCTTTCCGATAAAAGAGATCGTTCTCTCGAAGCAATTGGGCCGAGACGAGCTCTTCGAGCTGGTTGGGATAGGCCCCCTTCTCCAGGTAGTAGATTTCTAACGCATTTTTGATCCGATCCAATCTCGTTTTATGGACCAGATGCACCGGCACTTCAAGGTCGACGGGTTGGATCCTCGAATCCAAAAAATGACCCAAAAAGTTTGGCGTGAAATAGACGAGGAGCAAAAAGACGACCAGGACAAAAGCGGCAAGAGAGGCGAGGGGCAAGGCTTCTCCAAAATTGATTGTGCTCACCCTCTTGGCCAGGCTCGGGCTCCGCACGCCAGCAATTTCGATCATCCCCACTTCCAACAGATATGCCAAAATCTCACTCCCATTGAATCTTCCCAATAGGCTTCGATCGATGATCTCTTGGACCGTCCGCTCGCCATCCACTAAACCATAGAACAATTCCTGCTCGGAGGTCAGTTTCCCTCTCCAATCTTCTGGGAGGGAGAGACCACCGGCCACCTTCTCTTCGCCTTCTTGGATCTTTCTAAATACCAGATGGGGTGAAAAGATCTTCTTTTCAATCTCTGACCATTCATCCACCATCCGTAAAATACTCAATAAAACCTGTTCTGTGCTGAGGGCAAAGGGAATCTTCTTGTAGCTTTCAACCATTTTCAAATCAAAATTAAATTCGCCGTCTTCCCACCAAAAGAGATCATAGATCGTTTCGTAAACCTGTGTGGAAATGACCTTCAACACATCTTCTTTCGTCAACAACTGGAGTTCGACAAAAATCTCGCCCAGGTATTTCTGTGTCTCTTTCTGGATCCTCAATACGCGATCCAACTGCTCTTGGGTGATGAATTGAGCCTTCACAAAAATCTCACCGATGAGATCCTTTTTCCCTCGGTAATTCGAGTAGACATGGACGATCATCCCATCGGCGAAATAGATCTCGACTAACTTCTTGCCCCTACGGATTCTCAGAACCCCTGTTTTGAGTTGTTGACCGATCAATTGTAGAATCTCTGTGATGCTGAAATCTTTTAAACTCCCTTGGAGCGCCATGCCTTTCTCCTTAAGTTTTTCAACTCCCCCCTACCCTTCTATCCATCTCCAGGAGGCGTATCATTTCTCAATCTCAAACCCCGGTTTGAGTCGATGGATTCGCCATAGGGAGAGAAGATAAAAGATGACAAATAGCCCGCCCCAGAAGACCGTGTCCCAAGGAGTCAGGAACAGTTCAACTGCCGAGGAGGGGAGGACTCCTTTCCAGTAGATAAACCTCAGGATGAACACAAGAAATACGAAGAGAGAAATGAATCCTTTGATGAAGTGCTCCTTCCACAAGTATCCGAATCCGACAAAGAAGAGGGAGAGAAATCGGCTGACGAATTGGCTTTCATGTTGAAAGCTGCGCAGCTGATGGGATTTCTTTCCCATGATCCTGGGATGGAGCTTCTCTTTTTGGATAAAGATGCGGTAACAATTAAAACAACTAAATTCCTTTTCCGAAGTACCCGCATAGACTCGGTAGGTGGGCGTCCCGCACATTGGACACCGAATTAAAAATCGTTTCGTTTGACCGTAGCTCGACATCCCTATCAAAAAACCGAGGAAGACGAGAGGTACCAAAAGAGGAACTCTCGACGGGATCTTTTCAAACCAGCTCTTAAACAGGCTGAACAAAAACCCTTCTCTTCCGACAAAGTGCGACAGCAATCTTTTCCAGAGTCTTTCCGTGCTCAAGACCTCGTCAATCACCAGCCGGTTGATGTTGGGCGAGTCAATCGTCAAGTAGTGCTCCACGAGACCCGGGTCCAATTGCCTTGCCTTTTGAAAGACTTTGTCCGTCTTACTCGAAAGAAAGGTCTCTTGGGTATAGGCCCGGTAAAGGTTGTAGTAATAGGCTCCCTTTGTGGGGTCTAAGTCGATCGCTTGTTGATATGAAGCCTCTGCCGCTTGGATCTGTCTCTTAGCCAGATAGACATTCCCAAGATTTGAAAAGACTTCACTGAATTTGGGGTTCTGTTGAACTGCCTTCTTGTAAAATGCCTCTGCCTGGGCATAACGGCCTTGCCTTTTCTCGATCAAACCGAGAGTAAAAAGGACTTCGGGATCTTCCGGCTGGGTGGATAACCATTCCTGTAATTTCTCCAGAGTTCCCCTATCCCAATCCTCATGGTTTGCCTGATACATTCTCAAGATGACATCCGAAGAAGGTCCGTCCAAGAACGAGGAAGAGGACCGAAGGAAAAAGGGGAAATAAACCAAGACGATGAGAAAGAGCAAGATGAGTTGTTTCTCCCACTTTGTCACGTAACCCCACAGCAAAATTGACCAGAAAAGGATCGCCCATAGCATGTCGAGACGGAGGAAGAAGGGGATCAGAAGGAGAACGATCTTGAGGCTGTTGATCAGCAGACTCGAGATTTCTTGCGTGAAGGTCCTTCGGATATTATAGAAGTGGAGGGGAAGATATTTGATCATGACGACAATCCCGAAGATCATAAACGTCAAGAGGATGGCATTCGCTACCACATAGAAAATATTATAAAAAAGGCTGAGGGAGCTGGGAAAGTGGCGGAACCGGGCCATTTGTCCTTTGAAAAGGATCGAAACGATTTCGAAGACTTGAAAATAGTTCTGATCCCAACGAGCTTGTGCCAACTCGAAATAGGGTGGGGGCAAATCAGGAGAAAATTTGATCGCATCGGAGGCGAGCTCGACAGCTTGATCAACGTTCCCGGCTCTTCTCGCCCGCTCAGCTTCTCGGATCAGCAAGTAAGAGAGAATCGGAAAGTTTCGGATCCCCTTGTCCAATTTCAGTTGGTAGAGCTGATCCAGTTCTTTCTTGCTCTCAGGAGATGTCTTCTTGAGTACCCATCCCCGTTCTGCGGCAGAGGGGCTCTCGATTGAAAAAAATTCCTTTGAGAAGGGCAGCCTCTCCTTCTTGGTCAGGATCCCCGTATAGTAAAGAAGAGCAAAGACTAAAACAATCAGGATAAAAGCTGCCTTTTTCATCAACAGATCATCCCGTAAAAGTCCCCTAACCCGGCATAGCCGTAACCAAACACGGTTTTGGAGATGAAAAAATTCGAAATCCAAATATCGAAATCTGAAACAAATTCGAATTTTCAAAATTCAAATTTCTTAAACTTTTTTCTGTTTCGAACATTTGAAATTTGGTCATTTGAGATTGTTTCGAATTGATCCCTTCGGGATGCTTCGCCCGGATTTCGTGCTTCGGATTTAAAATCCGCTCGATCTAAAATAACCTTGTTGCCATTTTGCGCACGATTTCATTTCTAAGTGCCTCAAGCTCCTCCCTAGCTCTGTCTTGTCTGTTGTCCGAAATGATAATGAGGGACGTGCTTCGACCCCGCCTTTAGGACGGATTGATTGTGGATGTCTGGGTTATTCCAGTCGATAATTTGGGGCCTCTTTGGTAATGATCACGTCGTGGACGTGGCTTTCTCGCAAACCGGACGAAGTGATCCGAATGAATCTCGCTTTGTCTTTCAATTCCTCTATATCCTTTGCTCCCAGATATCCCATTCCGGCCTTTAGGCCTCCGATGAGTTGCTGGATACAAAAGGAGAGACCGCCTCGGTAAGGAACCCTTCCCTCGATGCCTTCCGGAACCAACTTCGCCTCACTCTCTACCTCCCCTTGGAAGTACCGGTCTCGGCTACCTTCCCTCATGGCCTCCAATGACCCCATCCCTCGGTAAACCTTGTAGCTCCTGCCTTGAAATAAGACGATCTCGCCCGGACTCTCGTCCGTCCCGGCAAATAGATTTCCGATCATCACAGAATGGGCACCGGCTGCGATGGCTTTCGTGAGATCTCCGGAAAATTTAATTCCGCCATCGGCAATGATCGGCACATCGTATTTCTCCGAAACCTCGGTAGCCTCGATAATTGCGGACAACTGTGGAACTCCTACCCCCGCGACGATCCGAGTCGTACAGATCGATCCAGGTCCCACTCCCACCTTCACCCCGTCCACTCCAGCCTTGACGAGATCGAGGACCCCTTCTTTCGTTGCCACATTTCCTGCAATGACTTGAATATCTGGAAAATTCTCCTTGGTATCACGAACGGCCTCCAAGACATCTCTGGAGTGGCCGTGGGCGGTATCGACGACCAGTACA
>CAZFJD010000099.1:0-10411 GCA_964518775.1 uncultured Syntrophaceae bacterium | reverse complement strand
TGCTCACGGGGAAAAAATTTACAACGATCGGTGGGAAACCTGTCGCCTCAGAGCCGAGAAAGATGACGCTTTTTGTCAAAATTCCCTTTCTCATCATCAGCTGCACCGCTGGTTTAGCCATTGTCATTTCTTTTGGGGTCGTCCTGGTAGCCTCCTTCACGAAAATTCTGGGGGTTAACAATGAATTGGTTCTCACTCATATTAAGAATTTTGACTCCAACTTAGCCATTTATAATAGCACGAAGGTCTCACTGATCGCGGCATTGATCGGTGCCATCATTGGTACGCTGCTGGCTTATGTGATTGTGCGGGGAAAGTTTTTCGGCCGAAGTTTCATCGAGATGGTTTCTCTATCGGGATTTGCACTACCAGGGACTGTGATTGGAATAGGATATCTATTGGCATTTAATGCACCTCCTTTAAAACTTACAGGAGGGATCATGATCCTCGCTCTCAACTGTGTGTTCCGTTTCCTGGCCGTGGGTGTGGAGGCGGGGATCAGTAAACTGCATCAGATCAATATCGAAATCGAGGAGGCCTCCTCAGACCTGGGAGCTAACTTCTTGACCACATTCTACAAGATTGTACTGCCTCTCATGTTCCCTGCCTTTATTGCTGGATTTATCTATACCTTCATGACGACGATCGTTTCTTTGAGCGCCGTGGTTTTCCTTGTGAGTCCGGGTTTTGAACTGGCTGCCGTCAGAATCTTTGATCGGGCGGTCTACGGAGAGATCGGGAATGCCTCTGCTACCACTATGAAATTGGTCGTCATTGTCGTTATCTGCATGATCATTCTCAACTTTGTGACCAAGAAAACGGGATTTGATATCTCTCGGAAAAAAGGGAGTGTCACAGTATGAGCACTCATTTTCCGATGCTGATTCTCAATGATATTCGTAAATCCTATGACCGTCTCGAAGTTCTGAAAGGCATTTCCATGGAGGTCAGAAGGGGTGAGCTGGTCACTTTCGTTGGTCCCAGTGGATGCAAAGGGGGACTCTCATATATCAAATGGATCGGCCCTAACTAACAGAGAAGGAGGCGAATGTGGAAGTCAAAAATATTGCAGTCATTGGCGCTGGAAATGGTGGTTTTGCGATAGCGGCGGATCTAACATTAGCTGGATTTAGGGTGAATCTTTTCGAACTTCCTCGGTTCAAGGAGAACGTTGCGATTATCTCCAAGCTTAGGGGTATACTAATCACAGGGGTCGCAAGGACAGGATTTGCCCGATTAAACAGGATTACTTCGGATATCAAAGAAGCTATCGAGGGAACATCATGTATTCTGGTTGCGACGCAATCTCTAGCCCATCAAGAGATTGCGGAGATGCTGGCTCCCATAATTTCCCCGAATCAATACATTTTTATCATGCCAGGCTCTGGAGGTAGCTTTGTATTTGAAAAGGAGTTTCGTAAGAGAGGGTTGAAGATGGATTTGGCTGAAACATTGAGCTTGCCGTATGGGTGTAGGAAAACAAGTCCGGTAAGTGTGAATGTATCGCGTATTCTCGGTGCACAAAATGGGAGAAATGGTATGGGAGTTTTCCCTTCGAAAAATACCGAGAGGGTTGTTAAAATCTTTAACGGAATCTATCCGAATACCTTTCCGATGACAAATATATTGGAAACCGCACTTTGTAATGCAAATATCATTAAACACCCTGTTGGAATACTGTTGAATATCGGTAGAATTGAATACAGCGAGGGTCAATTTCGGCTTTACAAGGAGGGTATGACACCTTCTGTAGAGAAGGTGATTGATGCATTGGATAACGAAACAAAGCCGATTTTTAAGAAGTTGGGGTTGGATGCTGTTTCTATTAAACAAATCTTTGAGAAGCGATACCAGAAAAGTTGGGAGGAACAGGCTAAATCGGTATCAGAAATTGCTGGCAAGGAGCCACCTGACATACAGCTAAGATATATCACGGAAGATGTTCCTGTTGGGATGGTGTTAATATCGTCCATTGGGAAATGGTTGGATATTCCAACGCCGACATTCGAAGCAGTCATTCACCTCTGTGGAATCATAAATGGAACGGACTATTGGAAAACAGGGCGAACGGTTGAGAGCTTAGGAATAACTAGTATGGGGTTAGAAGCCCTTAAAACGTTCCTGCGCGAGGGGACCTCACTATAGGAAGACTTGCACGGGATTTTTTACCCCGTAATTCTTAATTGAGAAGGAGAGTTAAACCTATAAACAATAAGGTCTGGGTATTCGTTGAAAATGAAAAAGGGAAGTTAGAAAGTACCGCATTGCAGGCTGTCGCTGTGGGCTTCTTGCCCAAAGTATCGAATTAGAACTTATTGGCCTCCTCATCGGTGAGCTACCTATTGGCTATGCAAAGGATCTTCAACCATACCCGTCTGAGGCGTGTTATCGATTCAACCCACGTTGCTAGGGCAGCAATCGTCCAATCGCCTCCTATCCGGCTGCACAGTTGGGTCGGCGATCACACAGAGTCAGTTTTTGACTCCATTTGATGTTAGCATTGTTGAGTTATGTCAATAAGGATATTAATAATTCATCAATCAAATATAAGAAGGTGCCACCATGAGAAAGGTAGAAGTTTTATTTCTATCCTTGGAGGATATTCTCAGCCTTAATAAGGATAATTGCGATCCACTGCGGCTTGTCAATATTGGATGTAGCTGTGGGTCAGATGGTTTATAAGGTAGCCCAAGAAAAAGGAATCGGTACTTTGCTCACCCTGATGAAAAGCAAGATTTAACACCCCTTTAGAGTCTATGAGGTGTGCTACTTATAAGTAAATTACAGCAAAAGCTGGGCGCGTCAGATTCTGGCAAATAAGGTGCTTTGATATTTCATTCAAAATGAAGGGAGGGATGTGGAACGGGTTTATATAGAGTCGCTTTAGAACCGGATAAGGTTGAGGGAATGATTTAAGGACATTCTTACAAGAAATTCGGAGGTGATGAAAATGCGACATAAGGTTTTTTCAAAGCTGTTAATAATGTTGGGATTTGCACTTTCACTAACAGCCGTGATTCCCAGTTTAGGCTTTACTGTTGAAATTTCTGTGTATACAATTAACGATAAAGTACTTGCGGATCCTCTTATTGAGAAATTAATAAAAATAACGGGTATAAAAATTCAATATATTGTCATGCCGTGTGGTGTTTTATTTACTAGGGTACAGGCCGAAAAGCCCAATATTCAAGCGGATATGGTGCTAACTATGGCTATTGACGGGGCAATAATTGCTAAAAGAGAGGGGTTATTTTTGCCGTATCTTTCCAAGGCCTGGGAAACTATTTCAGCAGAATTTAAAGATCCAGATGGCCATTATTATATTAGCTCATGCGCGGCCAATATGTTTATGATCAACAAAGAGCGTATGAAGAAGGCGGGACTAACCCCACCCAAAAGCTGGTATGACCTCGTCGATCCGAAGTGGAAGGGGGAAATCATATGGCCCAACCCAATGACATCGTCAAGTGCTTACCTAGCACTTTGCGGGTTGGTGAGGCTTATGGGGGAAGATGCTGCTTTCGAGTATTTAGGGAAACTACATCCTAATATAAGGGAATATACAAAGTCAGGTGCAGCTCCTGCTGTTATGGTTTCTCGAGGTGAGGCTATCCTTGGGATGGGAGATACCACAAGCACTTATGCTTGTATAAGAGAAGGATATCCAATCGAAGCGGTTATTTTAAAAGAGGGCTTCCCCTACCAGGTTGCAGTAGATGCTATCTTCAGTAGCACGAAGGATCCAAAAAAGTTAGAGGCCTGCAAAAAAATAATTGACCATATGATACTTGAAAAGATACAGATACTCTTAGGAAAGTATCGGCCCATAGTGGCAAGACCTGGCATTGTATCCCTGCAGGATACGTATGGGAAAATCCCGGCTATAAAGGGTTGGGATCATGTGTGGGTAAGTGAGAACAGAATAAGAATTTCAAAGAAGTGGGAAGAAAGATTCTTAAAAAAATAGGTCGGCTTGCCGAAAGTCAATGGCAGTAATTGGTTCGAATCGGAGTAGTTCAGGGGCAAGGAGAGTAAACGGTGACAATCAAAGGAAAAATACGGGATGAATTCAGTTTTTTGCTAAAAGATCCCCTTGCGGCATCCATCTATGCCATTTTGTCCGGTGCTCTTTTGATTTTCATCGTTTACCCCATTGCCTCTGTTTTAATCCAAAGTATTTTCTCCATGAAAATCCTTACTTTTAAGAATTATCTTGTATTCTTTAGTTCTAAATATCATTACCGCGCCCTGGTAAATAGCCTTCTTCTTGCGACCAGCTCCACGGTTATTACTACTTTTTTGGCTTTCGTTATTGCCTTCATGGTAAATAGGGGTCCGTTGTTTCTACGCGGGCCATTAAGAATTTTGACGATAAGTCCTCTTGTAACTCCTCCTTTCGTTTTCGCCCTTGCATTAATAATTTTAGGCGGAAGACAAGGATTAATAACCAAATTCCTGAACATTAATTTCAGCATCTTCGGATGGTTCGGAATGGTTACTTCTCAGGTTCTACACTTCATTCCTCTTTGTTTCATCATGATAGATAACGTTCTTCTTTCCCTGAATCCCAATCTGGAGGAGAGTGCAGAGGATATGGGCGCTGATCAATTCACTATTCTTAGGACAATAACCATCCCCCTAGTTTCGCCGGGGCTTTTAAAGGCGGCCCTACTAGTTTTTATACTGTCAATGGCGGATTTTGGTAATCCAGCGCTTATCGGCGGGGGTAGACCTTTTTTGGCAGTTGATGCTTATCTCCTCGTAATTGGCGAAAACAACATGGAGATGGCGAGTGTTTTTTGCGTTTTTTTGACTATCCCAAGTTTAATTATTTATATCATTCACAGATACTTAATTAAGGAGAAAGCTTACACTACTATTGGGGGTAAACCAGGGCCAAGGGAAAAGAAAAAAATGAGTTTAGCTATTGAAATTCCAATGCTGATAATATGTTTCTTAGTCTCTTTTATAATATGCCTCGTCTTTGCTGTTATAATAGGAGGCGCTTTTACCAAAATTATTGGAATAGACCATACGTTAACATGGCAAAATTTTGCTATTAAAGGCAATTTATTAGCCTTGAGGAACAGCGTATTGCTGTCCTTTTATGCAGCCCTGATGAGCGCAGTAGGTGGAACAATCCTCTCGTATTTGCTTGTGAGGAAGCCCATTCCAGGGAGATCAGTGCTGGAGTTCATTAGCCTGAGTGGTTTTGCAATTCCAGGGACAGTTGTTGGTATTGGGTATATTTTAACATTCAAAAATCCACCTCTTTTGTTGATCGGTACGGCAACGATTGTGGTTTTGAGTATGATCTTTCGTACCATCGCAGTGGGAGTAGAGGCGGGAATCAGTAAACTGTACCAAGTCGACCCCGAGATAGAAGAAGCCTCTTTAGACTTGGGAGCTGGTTTTCTAAGGACTTTTTGGAGGGTTGTCCTCCCCATAATGTTTTCTGCATTTTTCGGAGGACTGGTTTTTGCTTTTATTTACTCCATGAATACAATTAGTGCTGTCATATTTCTTACCCCCCCAAAGTACATGCTTGCATCACTTAGAATTTTTCAGTCAGCGGAGCAAGGTCGTATGGGGGAGGCTTGTGCAGTATCGGTTTTTTTAATTTTGGCCGTAATTTTTAGCCTATCTATTTTGTATCTATTCTCCCGGAAAATGGGTATAAGAGTTTTTTCAACGGTAGGGTAAGAGATTTAGAGTAAACCAAACGACAAACGTTTTTTATCTTCCATTAACAAAAGGAGGAATTCGACAATGGGTAATGTGACAATCATGATTATTGGTTTAGGGGAGGTCGGTGGAAAAGCGCTAGAGATTTTAGCTCGTAAGCCGGGCATTAGTAGGATTGTGACCGCTGATATCAATGAAGAGTATGGCCAGCAAAAAACAAACAATGCCGTCTTTGGAGCCCAATACGAAGGCTTTTTCCCGAACATCGATTTCGTTAAGGTAAATTTGCACAATAGCGAAGAGACGGCAGCTATCTTAAAGAGGATAGAACCTTTCATTATATTTAACTCTACATCGCTCCAGTCCTATTGGGTCGTGGAACTTCTGCCCAAAGAAGTTCATAAAAAATTCCAGAGTGCGGGCTACGGTCCATGGCTGCCAATGCATTTGACTTTTTGCTATAATTTGATGAGAGCTGTGAAAGAGGCTGGCATCAGAACCTATGTGATCAATGGTGCTTACCCAGATGCTGTGAATCCAGTATTGTCTAAGGTGGGTTTAGCCCCAATAGTCGGGATCGGAAATATCGAGTTGGTAGTCCCACAATTGAGGAAAGTAGTAAGTCTTAAATTGAATGTTCCCATCAGAAGCATTTCTATTTTTCTTGTAATGCATCATTACGCTGAGTACTGGGTTGTCCGGGAGGGACATACTGGTGGTGCACCCTACTTTTTGAAAGTCTTAGTTGATGGTGATGATGTTAGCAAGAAATTTTCTGGGGAGCAACTTTTTTCAGACATTATTAATTATGCTCGGCGGCCAGGACGCCCTGATGGACACTACATGGTCGCCTCATCAGCGATTCAAAAAATAATGTCTATCTATAATGATACACAAGAACTAAGTCATGCTCCAGGACCTGCAGGCTTAATAGGTGGCTATCCAATTAGGCTTGGGGCCCAAGGGGTTGAAGTCATCTTACCGAGGGAGATAACTAATGAGGAAGCTGTTAAGATTAATGAAGATTCTCAAAAAATGGAGGGCATTGAGGCAATAAAGGAAGATGGGACGGTACGATTTACTGATAAATCATGTAAAATTATGAAAGAACTGTTAGGCTACGATTGTAAGGAAATGAAGATAAATGATTGTGCAGAGAGGGCACATGAGTTAGGGTCTTTATATAAGAGATTTACTAAAAGGTATATTAAATAGAACATTCGCCACATCTTTTCAATGTATTTAAATATTTTATATTTTTAACGAGAAGGAAGTAAGGAGGGTATTAAAGAGGGTGCACATATGAATGTAAAAAACAGCAGGATGATGTTGCTTTTGAAGAATATTAAAAAGAGCTTTGGTAATTTGGTTGTTTTGAATGAGGTTTCCGCAGAGATCAAAGAGGGTGAGCTAGTGACATTCGTTGGTCCCAGTGGATGCGGGAAGACTACCCTATTGAGGATCATTGGCGGATTTACGAACCTTGATTCTGGGGAAGTGATCTTGGATGGGCAAAGGATCGACCATCTGCCTCCTAATTTGAGGGATACCAGAATATGTTTTCAAAATTATGCCCTTTTCCCTCATATGACTGTAGCTGAAAATGTTAGCTATGGATTAAAAATTAAGAAGTGGAAGAAAGCCAAGATTCTGGGGAGGGTGGAGGAGTTACTCAAATTGGTAAAGTTGGAAGGCCTGGGAGGTAGGATGATCGACAAGCTAAGCGGCGGCCAACAACAGAGGGTTGCATTGGCCCGTGCCCTCAGCCTTGAACCGAAAGTTTTACTTTTGGATGAACCCCTTTCAAATCTCGATGCAAACCTCAGATTGATCATGCGAGGAGAGATCCGGAAACTGCAGGAACGATTAAAGATCACTACCATTTTTGTCACCCATGACCAATTCGAAGCCATGAGCATCTCGGATCGGATTGTCGTTTTGCATGAAGGGAGAATCCAGCAGATCGGTTCTCCCATCGAGATCTATGAGCGACCCACCAACGAGTTCATCGCAAGCTTTGTCGGATATGTCAATTTCTTGGACGGAGTCGTGGAGATGGTGGATATCGGGGTCAATATCGCAACGGTATCCACCCCCATTGGAAAAATCCAACTGATTCCGGAAAGAAATATCGAGAGGGGGGATAGGGTGAAATTGGTGATTCGACCCGAGACGATCACACTCTCTCGATCGGAGCCATCGGAAGAGAATAATGTTTTCCAAGGGGAGGTCGAGATCGGAATGTATGTGGGTTCACTGGCAAAATATACGGTTCAGGTGAAAGGGGAGAAGATTATTATTGACCAATCGAATCCCAGAGAGACAGGAATTTTCAAAACGAACGAGAAAATCTATTTATCCATACCTAAAAACATCCATCTTCTAATTGGACATTGAACCCTTCAGTAAGTCATTGATAACGATATCTACCGTGGTCGTTTATCCACGAAAAAATTAAGGTCCTATGATCCTTTCAAACATTCTATTTGGCCAGCCCGATGAGGACTAAACCCATTGTGAGGATTAAAGCGCCGGTGATACGGCTCTTCCATTGGCTTTCTTTCAAAAAAATCACCCCCATTCCTGCTGCGAAGAGAGCGCTCACCTGCCGGAAAGCCACGACATAGCTCACCTTGCTCATCTGCAATGCCATGAGCACAAGGAGATAGGCCACGTTTTGAAGGATGACAATGGTGAAAATCTGCTTTTTCGATTTCTGCCAAACGATGCGAAACGAGCCTCCCTTATGAAAGAGCAAGTAAACGCCTATGGTGATGCACATCCATAAGTCAATGAGCCATGTATAAAAAACTGGGTGAATGAGCCGGACCCCAAGTTTGTCGATGATAGAGTAAATTGAACCTGTCACTGCTGAAATGAAGGCTAAGAGATAGGCACGAGAAGTAAAATGTTTAGATTGTTGAATAATGCTTCTTAGACGAAAATCTCCGGATGAGATCACAAAAATACCAGCTATCACCAGACCGATCCCGATGACTCCTGCTACAGAAAGGATTTCTCCAATAAATAAAACAGCCCAGATCAGAGTGAAGAGCGGGGCGGACCGGGAGACAGGATAAACAATGGAAAGGTCTCCTACTCGGTAGGCCTCAATTAAGCAGATGAAATAAACGGTTTGAATCAACCCCGATAACATACTCAGATACCAGAATTTAGATGGAGCCTGAAAGAGAAGGGCAGGAAAATCACTCAAAGCGAAAAAGAAAGGAAGAAAGAGCAGGGTTCCTCCTAAAAAGACCCAGAAAAAGAATTCTAATGGCCAGTTTCCCCTTTTGGTGAAAAAATTCCATGAGGAGTGAATGAGGGCAGAGACCAAAACGAGGAGAATGCTGAGAGGCGTCAAGGGAGTATCGATCCTCCTTGAGCTTGGAGAAAATACAAGTGGAATGCAGCGACGACAATGGCGTGATCGATCTCACCTTTTCGAATCATTTCCGGGATTTCAGAACGAGGGAGGAGTACGACCTCGATGTCTTCAGT
This sequence comes from uncultured Syntrophaceae bacterium, assembly GCA_964518775.1. Lineage (GTDB taxonomy): Bacteria > Desulfobacterota > BSN033 > BSN033 > UBA1163 > JACAEX01. The sequence goes on along the minus strand of CAZFJD010000099.1, from coordinate 1,225 downwards.
CTGATCGGGCATGGGATTGCGGACCTTGCGAACGTTTCGGGCAAGAAATGTGTAACAGCGATTGCCGAAGATCGCTGGATTCGGACTGACGGCGCCGATCTTCACATACTCTTCTGCCTCATAACCTGTCTCTTCCAACAATTCCCGAGTTGCCGCTTTTTCCAAAGTATCTCCAGAGTCGACCAATCCTCCAGGGATCTCAAGGGTTACTTGTTTGGAGCCATGGCGGTATTGCCTGACCATCACGACTTGACGATCGGCCGTGAGAGGAATGATATTGATCCAATCCCTTGATTCGATAATATAGAAGTCATGTTCTATGCCCGTTCGAGGGGAGATGGTTGTGTCTGTGCGTATTGAGAAAACACGGAAGGATTGCTCGGATCGGGATCGAACGCATGGCCAAGGTTTGATCATTTTTTTCTCCTTATCTCAAATTCCGTTGAAAGAGGATTTCATTCTATTTGGGCCAATACCATTTGTCAAATCGGATTGATTTTTTCTTTCATCTTAGGATATAAAAGACAATGTCAAATACCGAAGTTTTAATTTTAAGCGAATGACGCACCGACTCCTCATCTACCACAAGGATTCCCAAGCTTATCATGAGATCCTTTCAAAAAGACTCCCTTTGTTAAAAATTCATTCTGCTGCCTGCCCGGAAGAAACGTTCGATGTGATCAAGGATATTGAGATCATCCTTTCGTGGCAAATCCCGGAGGAAGTGCTAAGAAGAGCAACGCGTTTGCGCTGGTTTTCTTCGATGGCAGCAGGGAATGAAGATCTCGTGAAAAGCCCCTATCTCCCAAAATCAGTCCTCCTCACGAAAGCAACAGTCTATGGGGAGATGATGGCTGAATATGTCTTCGCCTATCTCCTCTATTTTTCTCGAAATCTGTCGAAATATTTCGGCGATCAAAGGGAGAAGGTCTGGGCTCAGATTCGTCCGGGGAGGCTTCGTGGGAAAACGATGGGGATCCTGGGGTTGGGTTCCGTGGGAAAGGAGATTGTAAAGCGGGGAAAACAATTTGGGATGAATATCCTGGGAGTAAAGCGGACTCCTGAATCTGTTGAGAGTGTCGATCAGGTTTTTGGACCGCAAGATCTGGAGAAGATGATTCCCCTTGTTGATTACCTAATCGTTGCCCTTCCGCTTACTATGGAAACATATCATCTTTTGGGAGAACGGGAACTCCGTTTAATGAAAGAAGGAGCTATCCTTTTT
>CAZFJD010000098.1:0-10470 GCA_964518775.1 uncultured Syntrophaceae bacterium | reverse complement strand
TATCCCATTGACAATAAATATTCCATTTCATAAGGTAAAAGCCGGGGCATCAGATAGTAGAGATAAAGGAGGTGTCGTATGAAACTCTACCTCATTCAACATGGGGAGGCCAAGACCGAAAGAGAAGATCCGGAACGCTCTTTAACCGAAATGGGAGAAGAGGAAGTCAAAAAGGTCTCAAAGGCCGCAGAGAGGCTTAATATAAGACCATCAAAAATCTATCATAGCGGAAAAACGAGAGCAAAGCAGACGGCTGGGATCATTCTTTCAGGTTTAAAGATTCCAGATCTAACTGCAGAAGCTGTCCAAGGCCTCAATCCGAACGACGATGTCCGGCCATGGGCAGATAGGATATCCAAAGAGACCAGAGATCTCATGATCGTTGGCCATCTCCCATTTCTCGATAAATTGACCTCACTCCTCATCTGCGGAGATGAAAGTGCCAGAGTCGTACTCTTTCGCTACAGTGCCATCATTTGCCTCGATCAAAAAGACGACAAAAGATGGGCGGTGCGTTGGATTCTTACGCCAGAGACGGTGGATTGAGAAGTCATGTTGACCCATTCGGCGGCGCCAGTAGAGAAGCGCCGCTCAGGGTCAACCCTGAGCCTTCGGCCCGAGCGGCTCGACTGAGCTCGCCGAAGTCTCAGGCTGGGGAGTCGAAGGGTTGACAAAAGTGATCCCATTTAATAAGATGGGCCAACTTTCCTTTCCTCTTTAAATGACAAAAAATAATTCCGTCAAATTGAAGGCAGTGGATATCTGGCTGAATTTCGGGGGAGTCTCTGCCCTCTCAGGAGTCAGTTTCGAGGTGAGAGAGGGGGAGATGTTAGCCATTATTGGACCCAATGGTGCTGGAAAGACCAGTATCCTCAATTGTATGAATGGCTTCTACCGCCCTCAGAAAGGGGAGATTCTTTTCGAAGGCCAAGGTATTCACCAGCTCCCGCCCCACCAAATTGCTCGTTTGGGCATCGGACGAACCTTTCAGAACATTGAACTCTTCACAGGCCTCTCTGTTTTAGATAATCTGATGGCAGCCAGACATCTCCATATGAAAAGGGGAGCCTTGGCTGGCGCCTTATACTTCGGTCCATCCCGACGAGAAGAGATTGGACACCGAGAAGTCGTAGAGGACATCATCGACCTTCTCGAAATGGAACCTGCGCGAAAGAAGATTGTTGGCCTCCTTCCCTATGGTCTGCGAAAGCGAGTGGAGTTGGGAAGGGCTCTTGCCCTTGAACCGAATGTGCTTTTGCTCGACGAACCCATGGCTGGGATGAACCTCGAAGAGAAAGAGGATATGGCCCGTTTCGTCATCGATATCCATGAGCTCAAACAAATACCTGTCGTTTTGGTGGAACATGATATGGATGTGGTCATGGATATTGCGGAAAGAATCGTCGTTCTCGATTTCGGACGAAAGATTGCCGAAGGGAGCCCGGATGAAATAAGACAGAACCCATTGGTCATCCGGGCCTATCTCGGAGAGGAAGAACCTCTTGAGAGCAAAACCCATGCATGAGGATACACTACCGAAGCTTTTGAAAAAGAATTTTGAAACCTACGGCGACCAAAGGATTGCCATGAGGGTGAAGGATCGTGGCCTCTGGCGGCCGTTTACGTGGAAAGATTATTATGCAAAGGTTAAGTACTTTTCACTCGGCCTTCTCCAGCTTGGAATGGGGAGGGGAGATAAGGTCGCCATCTTAGGAGAAAACAAACCTGAGATTTACTGGGCTGAATTGGCAGTTCAATCCTGTGGCGGGACTGCAGTCGACATTTATACAGATTGTACGCCACCAGAGGTCAAATTTTTCATTGCCGATTCCGATTCGAGATTTGTCGTGGCCCATGATCAGGAGCAAGTGGACAAACTCCTCCAAATCAAAGATGGCCTCCCCCTCCTTAAGAAAGTGATCTACTGGGACCCGAAGGGACTATGGGGTTACGACGATCCCATCTTGATCAGCTTTCAGGAAGTGCTTCAGATGGGTCAGGAGTATGAAAGGGATCACAAAGGTCTGTTTGAGGAAAATTTAGAGAAGAGCAATGGAGAAGAGATTGCCCTCCTCTCTTATACCTCTGGAACCACGGGTCTACCCAAAGGAGCCATGATCCGGCACAGAGGCTTGGTGACGATTGCACGATCTTGGCGTGACGTGGATCATTGGTCTGATGAGGATCGGTACGTCTCCTTTCTTCACCCAGCATGGGTTACCGAGCAGGTGGTTGGAGTCGCCGGCCAACTGGTTTCAGGGATGGAGGTCAATTTTCCTGAGGAACCAGAGACGGTTCAGGAGAATATCAGAGAGATCGGACCGACCATCCTCTTCTTCGCTCCCCGTCTTTGGGAAACGACCAACCGAATGATCCAAGCGAAGATCACCGATACCACGGCCTTAAGGAGATGGATTTACCACCTCTTCTTACCGATTGGTTATAAGGTTGCAGAATATCGTTTGACCAAAAAGGGACTTGGGATCTGGGAGCAATTCTTCCATCGCATGGCTCATTGGATAGTTTTTCGCCCTCTCAAAGATAGAGTCGGGCTCTCCCGGACTCGATGCGCTTATACAGCGGGCAGTGCTGTCAGTCCTGATATCCTCAACTATTTCCAAACCATCGGAGTGAATATCAAGCAGCTCTACGGCGGCTCAGAACAGGGATTGGTCACCCTCCATCGGGATAAGGAAATCAAATGTGAAACCTGTGGAACCCCCATGCCAGGGGTAGAGGTTCGTCTTTCTCCGGAAGGAGAGATCTTGGTAAAGGGGGAGAATATCTTCGCAGGATATTACAAGAATGTTGAGGCGACGAAAGAGAAGATTCGTGATGGATGGTATCACACCGGCGATTTTGGCTACATCGACGAAAATCAACACCTCGTCGTCATCGACCGCATGGAGGACCTGAAGGAATTAAAGGGTGGCCGAAAATTCTCACCCCAATACGCTGAGATCCGCTTGAGATTCTGTCCATATATTAAGGACGGATTGGTGATCGGCGGCGAGGATAAAGACTATGTCACGGCGATCATCAACATCGATTTGGAGAATGTCGGCCGATGGGCCGAAGCAAGCCGCATTCCGTACACGACGTTCACCGACCTTTCTCAAAAACCGGAGGTCATCGAATTGATCAGAAAGGACCTTCATCGGATCAATCGGTCTCTTCCAGAGTGGGCTAGAATCAGGAAATTCGTAAACCTCCATAAAGAGTTCGATGCGGATGAAGCAGAACTGACAAGAACCAGAAAATTGCGGAGGTCATTTGTCGAAAACCGTTATAGCGACTTGATCGCAGCCCTCTATCGGGATGATCCCGAATATAGTGTGGAAGCTCAAGTCACCTACCGGGACGGAAGAAAAGGTATGATGAAAACATCGATTCACATCAATCACATTGAAGAGGGGATCCGTTGAGCGAATTTCTCCAATTGGCCATTCCTGGGATGATGATCGGGGGTCTCTATGCTTTAGTGGCTGCCTCGATCGTCCTTGTCTATAAGTCGACCCGTGTCGTCAGTCTGGCCCACGGACAGCTATTGGGCTTTGGAGCCCTCTTCTTCTGGATCGCTCTCGTCAGTGTCCGACTCCCTCTTCCTTTCAGCATCCTTCTTGCAATCACCTCCTCTGCCCTGATGGGTTGGCTCGTGGAGCGCTTAACCCTGCGGCCTTTGATCGGTCAACCTCTGTTCACCGCCTTTCTGATGACCTTCGCAATCTTCATGGCTTTAGACGGGGTCTTCCAATTGATCCTCAAGGGAGAATCGAAGACCTATGCCACTCTCTTATCCCTCGGGATGTTTAAACTTATGGGAGTGACAATTGCGCTCGTGCAGCTGGTCAGTTTTTGTGTGGCCCTGACCCTTTTTCTCCTACTCGGCCTCTTCTTCCAATTCACAAAAACCGGATTAGGGATGCGCGCCACCGCAGAGGATCATCAACTCTCCCGAAGCACGGGGATCAATGTGAGAACGATCTTCTCTCTGATCTGGATGATCTCGGCCATCGTTGCCTCGGTTGGTGGGATGGCTACAGCCTATGTGATGGATATTCATTTTCCTCTTCCATATATTGGGATCAAAGGCATGATCGTCGCTCTTTTCGGAGGTTTGGACTCTCTTCCAGGAGCTCTCTTGGCCGGACTGATCTTGGGTATTCTTGAAAATGTCATCGCAGGCTATCTGGATCCTTTAGTCGGCGGTGGCCTCAAAGACGTGGCTGCTTATGCACTGCTTCTCATTGTTCTATTGGTGAGACCCTATGGTCTTTTTGGGTTGAAGAGAATTGAAAGAGTGTAAACAAGAATAGCAATGTCAAATGACAAAGTTCAAATGTCAAATCAAATCCAAAGTCTAAATTTCAAAATTTTTGTCCTTTGAACTTTGACATTCATTTGAAATTTGGATTTTGACATTTGAAATTTTATTTCGGGATAATGTATGAGGCCCTGCGGGACTTTCGATGAACGTTATACTCAGGACATGGCGATCTTCCGCCTCAAGAGGCATTGGGGCCTTCTAATCGGAGCTCTGATTTTTCTCTACGCCTTCCCCCTCTTTGGACCTTATTATTTTGTCAGCTTGATCAACCACCTCAGCATCACCTTGATCATCGTCCTTGGACTCCAGCTTGTGAGCGGCTATTGTGGCCAGATCTCTTTTGGACAGGCAGCCTTCATGGCAGTGGGGGCTTACACCTCAGCCATCCTTACTGGCAAAGTGGGAATCTCCTTCTTCTTGGCCTTGCCCATCTCAGGGATCGTTGCGGGTTTCATTGGATTGGGTGGAGGTGCGCCCTCTCTACGAATCAAAGGTTTTTATTTGGCGATGGCCACCATCGCCATCCATTTTGTGGTGATGTGGCTGATCCTTCACCTCCAAATTACAGGGACGACTCAGGGTCTCCATCCCCCTGCGCCTCAGATTGGAAGCTTTGCATTCGACAGTGACGAAAAAATCTACTATATCATCCTTACCGTGATGTTGCTGATGACCTATGGTGCCCGAAATATTGTCCGGACCCGAGCGGGCAGAGCCTTTGTGGCCATTCGCGACAACGATTTGGCTGCCGAGGTGATGGGGATTCAACTTTACCGTTATAAATTGCTTGCCTTTTTCATCTCTTGCTTTTATGCTGGGATCGCGGGTTCCCTGTGGGCTCACTGGATTCAGATGGTTCACCCTGAACAATTCACTTTGCTCCATGCCCTCAATTACATCGGCATGCTGATCATAGGAGGTGGCGGAAGTATTCCCGGTGTCTTTTTCGGAGTGATCTTCCTTCGCCTTTTGGATGAGGGTGTCATGTTCGCAGCCCCGTTTCTGGCAACAGTCTTTCCATGGATCGGGATCCACCCAGCCGCTTCGTTAAGTGTCTCCGTATTCGGTACGGTCCTCATCCTCTTTTTGATCTTTGAACCAAGGGGATTGGCCCATCGCTGGGAAATCTTCAAGGCTTCGTATCGGCTCTATCCATTTGCTCATTAATAACAGGAAAGGAGGTGATCGAGAGGCAAAATGCCAAATGTCAAAGCCCAAGGTTCAAACCTGCCTGTTGGCAGGCAGGGATTTTGACATTCATTTGAAATTTGTTATTTGACATTGGTCATTGTTTATCCAAAAGGAAAGGAGGTTATGATGAAAGTGAAAAGAATGTTGTGTGGAATCGTTGCTCTTTCTTTTCTTTTTCTGATGGGGGTGATCCAGAGTGATGGAGCGGAAAAGTTTGTCACCTATCTCAGTCTGGCAGATTACACCGCAGCGATTGCAGGCCTGAACGTCCCCGCCGATATGGGGTGTGAGGACTATATCAAAGAGTTCAACGCTAAAGGGGGAGTGGACGGTGTGAAAATAAAGTTCATCGGCGTCGATACTCGATACGATGTCGCCAGGGGTGTGTCTGCCTACAAACGGTATCGAGTTGAACCCAAACTCCTGGTGGCCAATGCCATTGGCACCCCCATTGGTAAAGCGGTGGCTCCTCTGGCCACAAAGGATAAAATTGTTCTACTCGTCCCTGGAGATGGAGAATTTCAGGCCCATCTCGGAAGAGTCTTCATCTGGGGCCCTGCCTATCAGGATTCTTTTGCTGCTACGATCGACTGGATTCTGTCGGACTGGAAAGCAAAAGGGAAACCCGGAATGCCCAAAGCGGGTTATATCTCCTGGGATAACCCTTATGGCAAGGAATTTCTCAGGGGCGGAAAAGAGTATTCTGAAAAGATGGGAGTGGTTTTAGCACCACCGGAGTTTTTTCCACCGGGGACACTGGATCACACCGTCTACCTCACCCGATTGGCAAAGGCAGAGGTCAACTATATCTTCGTTGGAGGAGTTGATCCAACACCGACCAATGTGATTCGCGACGCCCACAAACTTGGGCTGACCAAAACCATTCAGTTCATCTGCGACTACTGGGGACCTACTTCCCTCGGTGTACGGCTCCATCCCGATGCTTTGGAAGGGACCATCATTGTTTCTTACTATCTTAGAGGAGACGATGCCAGAAAGCATCCCTTGGCAAACCTCTGGGTGAAATATGGTCGAGGAAAACTTGAAGATATGAATGAGGTCTATACCATTGGGATGTCCTGGGCGATGACATTCGAGGCAGCACTCAAAATCGCTTTGAAAGAGGTGGGCTATAAAAAGCTGGACGGAGAGGTCATCTACCGGACTTACCAAAGACTGACAGGCGTGGAGAGGGCCGGCCTCCAAGGACCCTGTGCCTATAGCCCAACGTCTCGCCGAGGAAGTTGGGAGGTCAAGTTTTATCAGGTTCGGGGAGGAAAGGTTGTCTCCATATCAGATTGGAAAAAGACCCCTGATGCCGTATCCCTTCACAAATTTTAAAAGGAAAGGAGGGGAAAAACGATGAATTCCTTCAGAAAGATCATGGTCATTTTCAGTATCGTGGTGATCCTTTTGTCATTCGTAGCCTGCAAGGCCCTGTTTCCACCTCCGAAACCAAAGGCGACGGTGGCCGTCACTCCTGAAAAAGTGGAATTGGCATTCCCAGCGATCCTGAGGGTTCCTATCGTGTTTACTGGCACAGGGTGGTCCCCAAAGGAGATGGTAGTGGTTGATATGGTCCTCCCCCAAGGTGTGGAGATGAAAGGGGTCAAACCTGGAGAGGATGTGGGAATCGCTTTTGGCCAAGCCGATGATGCGGGCAACTTCAAAGGAGAGGTTCCTGTGACAGCTAAATTGAACACCATCTTTCGAGTGGGATGGACTCCTATTTTAGCTCCGGACCCAAAGACGCTCAATCCCATTCCTCCCGGGGTCTATAAGATAAAGGCTTCTGGCGCTGACTCGGGAGCAGTAGCGACTACGACCCTGGAGTTTGTAGCACCAATTAAAAAATGAAATGCCAAATTTCAAAATCTAAATGTCAAATGAATGCCAAATGACTTAATGTCAAAAGATTTTTAATAAATTTTTTCATTGGGGCTTTGGATTTCATTTGAACTTTGAACTTTGACATTTCACATTAAAGTACGAAGATGCTTCGTCTCAATAACATCGAAGTTATTTACAGTGATGTGATCCTGGTTCTGAAAGGGGTCTCCCTCGAAGTCCTCGAAGGAAAGATCGTTTCTCTGTTGGGTGCCAATGGTGCAGGTAAGACGACCACTTTAAAGGCCGTCTCAGGGGTTCTCCAAACAGAGTTGGGAGAAGTGACGGATGGAAGCATCGAGTTTGACGGTGTGAGGATTGAGGATAAGATCCCTGAAGAGATTGTCCGCATGGGAATCGTCCAGGTGATGGAGGGTCGCCGCCTCTTCGAACATCTCACCGTCGAGGAAAATCTGCGCGTAGGCGCTTATGTCCGAAACGATAAGGAGGGGATCTCAAGAGATCTTGAACTGGTCTATCATTATTTTTCAAGACTGAAAGATCTGAAGCGACGGGTAAGCGGCTACATTTCTGGGGGCGAAAGACAGATGCTAGTCATGGGCCGGGCCTTAATGGCCCATCCAAAGGTGATGCTTCTTGACGAGCCATCTCTCGGCCTCAGTCCCCTGCTCGTCAAGGAGATCTTCGAGATTATTAGGAAGATCAACCAGGAAGAAGGAACCTCTATCCTTCTGGTGGAACAGAATGCAAAGATTGCCCTCTCCACATCAGACTATGGTTACGTGATGGAGAACGGACGGGTTGTCTTGGACGGCCCGTCCTCCAAGTTAAGGGAAAATGAAGACATAAAAGAGTTTTATCTCGGGCTCAGCCAGTTGGGCAAACGAAAAAGCTATCGGGAAGTGAAACATTACCGAAGAAGAAAGAGGTGGCTGGCGTAATATTTCCTTGCTACTCAGCTGAAATTAGTTTATAGTAATTTAGAGTTTAGTTGCAAAGAGTCCGCTTTAGTCCCGAGACGGAGAAAACCGCAAAGAACTCTAAACAACTTCTTTGCGGTTTTTTATCGAGCATTGATGTTTATCCTTGCCTGAGGGAGCCCGTCGCCGTTTTCATTAGGAATAACTTTGATACAGAGAAATTGGATTAAGGGGGAAAGTTTGAAAGAACGGCTTTCAGAAAAAACTTACCTATTTGAACCGAACCAAGATCCCATAATGTTAGCCGATGGGTTGGACATCGATATAGGCGTTGAGTTTCCAGGAATCGAAACGGAGAATGAGAGTACTCAATCAACGGAAGAGGAGGAACCCGTTGGAGATGGATATGTTGGTCTTCCTGGGAAGGCGATCGATCCCGTTCGAATCTACCTAAAGGAGATGGGATCATTTCCACTATTGACCCGTGAGGGAGAGGTGGAGGTGGCTAAGAGGATCGAAAGGGGACACCAGGAGGTTCTCAGTGTGGTTCTGAACTGTCCTATTTCTATTCGGGAAGTTAGCAACCTTGAAAAGGCTCTCCGAACCGGGAAGACTAAAATCGGTGAGATCACCAATGAGATCGACGACGAGGAGACGAATATCAAAGAAGAAATATTTCAAAAAAGAAGGGTCCTTAGACTCATCAATAAGATTCAGAAGGGAACGAACAAAATTCAACTTCTTCAAAAGAAGTTGAAGCACATGAAAAGGGAGTCCTCTAAAAAGAAGATCGAGGTAGAGATTGGCAAAAAACAGGCTGAAATTCTGGATGCTTTTAAACGGATCAACTTGCGAGAAGAGCAGATCAACAAGATCATTCAGAGACTGAAGCAGTGGGACATTGAAATGGAAAAGGCTCAACAGGAGGTAAAAAAATTTGGGGGAGACTTAGGGATCTCAATTCAAGGAGCCAAAAAGTCTCTGAAGAACAGGAAAGTAAACCTTGAACGAAAAGATTTGGGGGAGATGAATAGGACTATCCAAAATTTCAAACGTAGAATAATTAGGATGGAGGCGGAGTGTGGCCTCTCTTCTGAGCAGCTGAAAGAGGCGTTGAGGGCGATAGAGAAAGGAGAGACCAGGGTCAGGGAAGCGAAGACTGAATTGATCAAGGCCAACTTGCGATTGGTCATCTCCATTGCCAAAAGATATATGAACCGCGGGCTCCAGTTTCTGGATTTGATTCAAGAGGGGAATATTGGGTTAATGAGGGCGGTGGAAAAGTTTGAATACCAAAGAGGCTATAAGTTCGGTACCTATGCCACGTGGTGGGTTCGGCAAGCCATCACCCGTGCCATTGCCGATCAATCCCGGACCATACGCATCCCAGTCCATATGATCGAGGTCATCAACAAACTGAACCGGACCTCTCGATCCCTCGTTCAGAAGATTGGAAGAGAACCCACCCTGGAAGAGATCGCCGAGAAAATGGGAGTGTCTCTTCATTATGTTCAGAAGATTTTAAAGGTCAGTAAAAAAACCATTTCACTCGAAACCCCTGTTGGCGAAGAGGAGGATGGCCGTCTTGAGGATTTTATCGAGGATAAGGGATCCATTTCTCCTCAGGATGCTGCCATCAGTTCCAATCTGGCAAAGCAGACTGAAATTGTCCTCTCGACCTTGGATAAGCGGGAGGAAAAGATTCTAAGAATGCGGTTTGGAATCGGGGAGAAACACGATTATACCCTCGAAGAAGTGGGACAAGACTTTAACGTGACACGAGAACGGATCCGGCAGATTGAGGAAAAAGCCCTAAGGAAGTTAAAACATCCCAGTCGGGCAGAGAGACTGAGGGGTTTTGCCGAATATTAAGAGAGGAGAGAGACAATGAACATTTACGTGGGGAATCTATCATTTGACGTATCAGAGGAGAATCTTCAAAAGACCTTTAAAGCCTTCGGCCAAGTGAGCTCAGCCACCATCGTGAGAGATAAGTATACTGGCCAACCTCGAGGTTTTGGCTTTGTCGAAATGCCTGATCGAGATGAGGCTCGGACGGCAATTGCGAACCTGAACGGAAAAGAACTCCTCGGCCGCCAGATGAATGTCAACGAAGCTCGCCCTCGCCCTAACCGGGGAGGACCAGGAGGGCATGGGGGTCGAGGGGGGAGATCCAATTACGGT